>JAZOMK010000098.1:0-3179 GCA_045653985.1 Clostridia bacterium
TAAAGGTTGCGGAATGATGCTTCTTACTTATCCTATTCTTATTGCTTTCTTTGCAGTTTTCAGAAACATTGCGGCAGAAAAAACAGTTGAGCTTGCTAATTGCGTAAATGAAGCGGAAGTTAGTGGATGGTTCAATGAAAATAGCTTTTTATGGATTAAAAATATCTGGCAGCCTGACGTTTTCTTTAACTTCTCAGACACTTGGGGTATGAGAACCATCTGGATTATCAATGGCATTGACGGTAATATTATTCCTGAAAATGCTGCTCAGGTTAAGGCAATTTTAACACCTGCAATGGAATCAATCCAGGCATCAGGTCAATTCTTTGGTTTTGCCGATATTAACGGCAAGCTTGACCTTGCAAGAGAATATATTGCAACCGTTCATCCCACTATCAGCGCAACGGCACAAATTGGTGGTAACGGCTTATACATTTTCCCCTTGCTTTCAGGCTTAGTACAAGTTTGGAGCTTTAAGATGAGCAGTTCTCAGCAGGCAGCCGATCCTATGGCACAGCAGGGCCAGGGCGGTGGCAAGTTTATGAAGATATTTTTCCCCATCTTGTTTGTATACTTCTGCCTTGTATCTTCCGCAGCACTTGCAATTTATTGGACAACCTCAAGCCTTTGCATGATTGCAGCAAACTACGGCATTAACAAAGTACTTGACGCCAAGGAAAAGAAAAAGTTACAGCTTGAAGGAGAAAAATAATGGCACGAGTTATTGAAATCGAGGGTAAAACCATCGATGAGGCTTTATATCACGGTCTTGACCAACTTCATTTAACCATTGATGAAGTTGATATGGAAGTTGTGGATTATGGCTCAAAAGGCTTTATGGGCATTGGCTATAAACCTGTTAAAATAAGACTTTCAGAACGTGAAGAAGCAATAGTTCCTGATTTTGTTCTTAACAAGGATAAGCCAAAGGAAAAAGCTCCTCGTAAGGACAGACGCGAAAAACCTCGCAAAGAGAAAATTGAAAAAGAAGATAAACCTGAAGAAATTGTTAAGGGTGAATATTTCCCTGAAGGTACTGAGTTTGTTGAAAACGAAGTTACCGAATTTTTAAAAGGTCTTATGGACCACGTTGGTATCGAAAATGGTACAGTTAAAGCCGCTAATACCGATAACGGCTTGCTTGTAAACCTTGAAGGCGACGATATGGGCGTGCTTATCGGCAGACGCGGTGAAACTTTGGATGCTGTACAGTATCTTGCTTCACTTGTTTACAATAAGGATAAGGACGATTATCACCGTATCACCGTTGATACTGAAAATTATCGCAAGAAGAGAGAAAATACTCTTATCCGTCTTGCTCGTAAAAAAGCAGCTCAGGTTGCAAAGACCGGCAAAAAGGTTTCTTTTGAGCCTATGAGCCCCTTTGAAAGAAGAATTATCCACTTTGCTCTCCAGAACGACAAGTTCGTTACTACTTTCTCAGAGGGTGAGGAGCCTAATAGGTATGTGGTAATTTCTAAGAAATAACCAATAGCACGAGAAATCTTCGCAAACAAGCCACCGAAAAGTCGGTGGCTTTTCCTTTGTTGCGATGACCTAAATGATGGGGTATTTGTTTTTGATGTTTTAAGATATGAAAATAAATCCCGATCTAATGGGACAAGAAAATTAAATTTATATAAAAATGCGACACATTGTTTGACAATTCTTAGTCAATGTGATACAATCCGTATAAATAGCAAATCAAGGAGAGATAAAAATGGTAATATTATTATCATATGTTATTGCATTTATTATAACGGTAGCGATAGCGATTGCTTTATATCCCATTGCGGTCATCTTTTGGGTGTTTGGTTTATTGGGGAAAGTATCAGACGGGTTGTTTTTCTTTACAAAGTGGGCTATTTCGGAACTGTGGCGCGATTTAAGTATGTCCGAACAGTCGCTTACAAATACGCCCAATTCAAAACCTGAAAGCGGTGCCTCTTGGACGTGCGCCTGCGGAAGTGTTAACACAGGAAAGTTTTGTTCTCAATGTGGCACTTTGAAGCCAGAACCTATTGTGGTGAATGAAGATCAAATAAAATAGGGTAATACCCTTACGTGCATTTTATTCACCTGAATTTTATGCTTTTTCACACAAATATACCCCATCCGAAAAGGATGGGGTATATGCTTTTTATCAATCTTCTTCCAATAACTTTGATGGTGGGATTTTTAATACCTGAGCCATTTTAAATAATGTCTCAAGGGAAACACCGCGAACTGTGCCTGTGCCTTCTACTTGACCTACGAAACTTACGCTTTTGTCAATGAGTTCGGCAAAATATTCTTGAGTAAAACCTGCTTTTCTTCTATAATAGGCAATCTTTAAACCAAGAGTGATATATTTATCAGGAAATTCTGTTTTCATTTTAACGCCCCTTTTACTTTGTACGTATATATTGTACTTAAAAAGAACGAAAAATATTATAAGATAAAAGTGCAGATGTATTTACTTTAAGTGAAAGATAATGTATAATAAGTAAAAAAATATTTACTTAGGGGTGGGGGCATGCAAGAAAAAACATGTTGTTTCTTTGGGCATAGGGCGATAAATGAAAGCGAAGAATTACAAGAGCAAATAAAAATTGCAGTTGAAAGTCTGGTTACGGAAAATCAGGTAGACACCTTTTTGTTTGGTAGTAAAAGTCAGTTTGATAGCCTTTGCTTAAAGATTGTAACTGCTTTAAAAGAAAAATATCCGCACATAAAGCGCATATACGTTAGGGCGGAATTTCAGTTTATCAATGATGATTATCTTGCATACTTGTTGCAATCTTATGATGATACATATTATCCTGAAAAAGTAATTGGTGCAGGAAAGGCATCGTACATCAAGCGCAACTGTGAAATGATAGATAATAGTAAATATGCGATTATATATTGCGAATCTTCAAAAACAAGCAAAAGCGGTGCAAAAATCGCGATGGATTATGCAGTAAAAAAAGGCAGAGAGATAATAAATTTATCGCAAAAAGATAAATAATACACACATTTTACTATTGACTTTTAAGGGTGAATATTATAAAATTCTTAAAAGGGGTGAGGTACAATGATTAAATTTTTAAGTGATAACCACGGTGATGATTTTATAGGTGAATTACTGGATTATCAACCTGAAAATAAAGATGATTTGTTGATTTTGTTGGGGGATACGTGCCTTAAAATCAGCGAAA
>JAZOMK010000099.1:0-1875 GCA_045653985.1 Clostridia bacterium
TAAAAAGGTCAAGTACAGGTAATGAATAAATTTCAGTAACCTCGCGGATAATTTCAACGTAGCTTTTCAGCGTTGCCTTCGGCTCACCATTTCTGTCTTTTTTGATGTCGTTTTCGTTAAGGCGGTGCAGCGGAGTCATAAATACAACAGGCTTGCCCGGATACTTTTCAATAAGTTTTTTGCATAAAACGTGCATTGCACCATAGAATGTATAAACGTCTCTGTCCTCAGGCGTGCCGATAGGTGCATCACCATGTCCATAATCGTTTGTGCCACCGAAAATAACAACGATGTCTGCATCGCCATCCATTTCATCAACGCGTTTTACAAAATCATTTTTATCAAAAATTTCGTTATATGGGTTAGTTTGTCTTGCAATACGTGTGCCTGAAATTCCGTAATTTTTTACTGTTGCACCTGTTATGCGTTGGAAAACGTCAGTATATCTGTTTTCGGGTTTATCAGCACCAACACCTTGTGTAATGCTGTCGCCTAAAAAATTTATTTTTAATCCTTCTAAAACCATAGATGTATCCTCTAAAATATTTTTTTCTTATTATACATCTGTAAAAAAATAAAATCAAGAGTTTTTTAGTTTAAGATACTTTTCCTTTGTTGCTATTCCACCACGTATGTGCCTTTCTTCCTTGTGAATTTCCATAATCTTTTTTATTTCATCGAATAAATCTTCATTTATGTATTCAAGCCTTTCAGTAATATCCTTGTGTACGGTGCTTTTACTTATACCGAATTTTTTTGCAGCACCGCGTACGGTGTCGCGCGTTTCTAAAATATATTGGGCAAGCTCTATAGTGCGCTGACAAACCCAATCATTATACATAAAAAAACCTCCCTGTAAGGAATTATTTTACTTAAAAATATTCCTTTTAGGGAGGTAATAGAACAATTTTTTATTGAATGTACCAATCTCTTGAGATGTTTTCTATATCAACCATGATGTATTCGTTATCCTGCATTTTAAAATCACAACAATAATTGTAGCAGTTCTTGCCATAATAAATTTTAACGACTACCGTAAGGTCGCAATCTTCACGTTGATATTTTGTTGTTTCGCCAAAGCCGATTGTAATACCGCGGTCAATGTCAGCAAGTCCGCTTCTTCTGCCTTCCGTAATTTCAATGCCGTAAACCTTGTAAAGCTCCATTAAAGTTGATTTTTCTTCGTTGCTTAAAGGTACGTTTGAAAATTCAAAAGCAATAAATTCAGGCTTCGTTTTCATTTTGCCGCTGATAAGTACGTTAGCGGCATAATCTGATGCCTCATAAATTGCTTTGGTAAGCGGGGGAGTATTTTCAGGTATTTCAATTTGCAGATTATTCATTATCCCGCGTGAAACTTTTTCAATAGGCTCAATTTCATTTTCGCTTGAACTGCAACCTGCAAATAATAAAACAATAATAAATAAAAGGGACAGATACTTTTTCATAAATAACCTCTGGATAACTTATTTCTGTTTTTTTATTATACATCATTTTCACGTTGTTTGCAATAAAAAATCGAAATGTTTGTGAAAAAACAAATTTTGTTCGTTGTTTGCTTTACAGAATCGAAAATTTTTTGTATTATATATATGCTATATAGGGATAATATACAATTTTAAATTTAAGAGGTATTTTTTAGTGGAAATTTCATCATCAAAACAAAGTTATAAAAATATGTTTCAGTTGATTAAAAAAAGCAACGGTGCATTTTTTAAAGCATTTATTCTTGTGCTTATTCCGTTGTTAATTATAAGCTGTTACTCTTTCTATACTATTTATGGCGGAAGTGGTATTGACTTTTCAAAAATCGCAAATGCTGATTTTACAAACGTGCTTGAAGGTAATGGGGATATTACCGAAGCAATATATTCT
>JAZOMK010000100.1:0-4257 GCA_045653985.1 Clostridia bacterium
TTTGCTTCTAAAAAACAGTTGCTAAAAAAATAGAATAGTGGTATAATGCCACATGTTGAAAAAAGCGGTAATTTTGCCGCTTTTTTTAAATAATTACGCTGGCAATAAGAGCGAATAACCCTTTTTACCAACGAGAAGAAGGTTTTTATGAGTACACTTTTAGTTGTTTCTATTGCACTTCTGGCGGGGCTGTTGATGACACGTCTTTTTAAGCCCTTAAAGCTTCCGTCAGTTACGGCTTATCTCATTGCAGGTGTCCTTGTTGGCCCATATTGCCTTGGCAAAATTGGCATCCATGGTGTTGGGTTTGACACACCTGAGTTTTTAGAAAGCGTGAGGCTTGTTTCTGACGTTGCATTAGGCTTTATTGCTTTTTCAATAGGTAATGAGTTTAGAATTGAAGATTTGAAAAAGACGGGCAAACAAGCACTTGTTATAGGTATTGTGCAGGCACTTGTGGCAACGTTCTTTGTTGACCTTGCACTTTTGGGTATTTGCTTGCTTATGCCTGATAAGCTTTCAGCCGCACAAGCAATTACTTTAGGCGCTATTGCAACTGCAACTGCACCTGCCGCAACACTTATGGTTGTAAGGCAGTATAAGGCAAAAGGACCTTTAACAAAGATTTTGTTACCTATAGTTGCACTTGATGATGCTGTTGGTCTTGTTGTTTTTGCTGTTTCTTTCGGTATCGCCAAAACACTTATTTCAGGCAATATTGATTTAATTTCAATCCTTGTAAACCCAATTATTGAAATTTCATTATCACTTCTTTTAGGTGCTATAATGGGTTGGGTGCTTACACAGCTTGAAAAGCTTTTCAATTCAAATACAAACCGCCTTAACCTTACAATAGGTATTGTTTTAATAACGGCATCACTTGCCATGATTGAGTTCCCCATAGGTCCTTTACATATTCAGTTTTCATCATTATTGGTTTGCATGATGCTTGGTACTGTATTTTGTAATATCTGCCCACTTTCGCACGATCTTATGGGCGCAACTGATAAGTGGACGTCGCCTATATTTGCGCTGTTCTTTGTAATAAGCGGTGCTGAACTTGATTTAAGCGTGTTTACTGATTGGATAATCGTTGTAATCGGTGTTGTTTATATATTGTTCAGATGTATCGGCAAATACTTTGGTACACTTGTAAGTGCAAAAGCAACTAAGTGCGAACCGCAGATATGCAAGTATTTAGGTATTACCTTGTTCCCACAGGCAGGTGTTGCATTAGGTATGTGCGCCATTGCGGCAACAAGCTTACCTGCAGGTGAAGGAAACCTTATCCGTAATATAACACTTTTTGCGGTGCTTATTTATGAGCTTGTAGGCCCATTGCTTACCCGTCAGGCACTTTCTGCCGCAGGTGAAATTGCACCTATGCCTGAACACGTAAAGAACCGTCGCCAGCATTTGCTTAATGAAGCAAAAAATAAAGAAAAATAAAAAAATGCCCGTTAGATTTTAATTTCTAACGGGTTTTCTTTTTAACATAATTTAAGAAGTCTTATATAAAATTCAACAGCTTGCGTTATTGCATCTAACCTGATTTTTTCGTTGTTGCCGTGAATTGAAGCACGTTCTTCCTTAGTAAGCGCCATTGCAGAGAATTTATAAACGTGATTGGATATATCTTTATAATGGCGTGAGTCTGAACATTGTACCATAAGATAGGGGGCAACGATGCAATCCTGCCACGTATCCTTAACGGCTTTTGCAACCTTATAATAGGCATCACAATAAACTTCCGATATGGGGCTTGGCTCCATATAACTGCCGATTATAAGTTCAATGGAATCATCATTTATAACCTTTTTAATGCGCTCTTTTGCGCCGTTTACGGTATCTTCAGGGTTAAGGCGCATATTGGCGGTAACTGATGCTTCAGGGGGGATAACGTTAGGTGCTGAACTGCCTTCTGCCTGGGTAAAGGCAACGGTGGTTCTTAAAAGTGCGTTCATTTCACCGCCCGAAGTTTTTGCAAGCATATCAATAACGCCTTTAAACAGCCACATATTTGCAAAAATCATTCTGTAAAGGAAGGTAGAATGTCTGCCTAAAACGTTAAACATTTCCTTTGCAGGTGTAGTAAGGTGCATTTTAAAAGGAGTATCTTCAACCTTTTTAACAGCTTTTGCAAGGATTCCGATAGGTGTGTGCGGCTTTGGTGCTGATGCGTGGCCACCTGATGATTTTGTTTTAAAGGTAAGATTCATCATTCCTTTTTCAGCAATACCGATAAGCCCGCAAGGCGATTTTACACCGGGGAAAACGTTTTCAACAACTGCGCCGCCTTCATCAACAACAAGGGCGGGAGTAACGTTGTTTTCTTTAAACCAATTAACTATGTTTTCTGCGCCTTTTCCGTTTACTTCCTCGCCACCGGAGAAAGCAAAGTAAATATCGTTTTCAGGCACAAAGTTATTGTTTATAAGTGCTTCCGCAGAAGATAAAATTGCATTAAAGGTAACTTTTGTATCAAGTGTGCCGCGTCCCCACATAACGTTATCTTCAATTACTGCATCAAATGGAGGTTTCTCCCAAAATTCTTCATTTACGGGAACAACGTCATAGTGTGCCATCATAACGGCAGGGTTTTTACTGCTTTTACCTTTAAAACAGAATAATAATGCTCTGTTATTAAGTTTTTGGAAGGTGCAGGTTTTAAATACGGCAGGGTATAATTCGGGTAAAAGAGAAATTAACTTTTCAAACTCGTTGTCGTCTTCAAGTGAAGAATCATAATAAGATATGGTCTTGCATTTTACAAGCTCTTTAAGTGCTGAAATTGCTTTTTCTTTATCAAAGGAAACTTCTTCATTGCTTGCAACAAGATTATCCTTTGGCTTAAAAAGAAGCGTTCTTATAAGGATTACCGCAACAAATATAAAAAGCAATGCAAGTATAACGTATAATGCCAACATATTATAACCAACCCTTCTTATACATAATACGGCTTGTGATAAGTGAAAATACTGCGCTTACGGGAACCATGATGCCTACAGTATCTTCGTTTAAAGCGGGGACTGCAATAAAAAGTATAAGCATAAGCATGATAGGTGCAACGGATATCTTCCAATTTTTTGAGATGAATACAACGCCTAAACCGCCAAAAAGGGCAGGTATCATCTGGTCAAATGCAGGTTCAAGAACTGCGGCACTTAATATTGGGTTAAGGGGAATAATAAGTATAACACCAAGCACAATAATAAGCGTTGTAACAATGCTTGAAACCGCAATGGCGATGGTTGAAATTACTTCGCCTTCTTCTGAGTTTGCTTTAACGCCTGCTTGTTCAAGTGCGTTTAATGCGCAAGGAAGCTTTAAGTTTGAAATATTGCCCGTTACAAAGGAAAGGTATGAGCCACCTGCACCAAGCATAGGTATATATGTTATGGTTTCGATAACGCCAACAGCCCAATACATAGGCGCGGTTGCAAGTAAGCCCATTAAAAGAGCCTTCCAATCGGGGGTAGCACCGAAAATAATCATAACAAGTACTGGGAAAAGGATGAAAAGCACCATAATGCTTAAATTCCAAATTGTACCCCATACGTGAACTTTATCCATATATTTCATAATAAATTACCTCCTTAACCAAGCCATGCAGTTATCGGAATTGCGCTTGCCATACCTAACACAAGGCTTAAAGGCAAAGCGTAGTCCGAAATCCAATGTACGCTTTTGAATTTTTTAACGATAATTCCCGATAAACACATAACGATAGCGGAAACAAACATTACAAAAATGGGGATAAGTCCTTTTGTGTCGCCTGAAAAAACGGAAGAAAAATCGCAGAAGATAAAGCCGACGAAGGCGGCAATCATACCAAGGAAAATTGCATTTTGGAAAATTTCTGCCCATTTTTTATCGCGATTTTCAAGTTTTGTCATACCCTTTTGCATTCTTTTTGCAAGCACGGGTACAAGCCAAATACCTACTAAAATGCTGATTGTCATAACAAGTGCAACGGTAACGTATTCAGATGCTGTAGTAATGGTAGAAATATCCGTTTCATTTACGTTATTTATAGCGTTTATTGCATTCTCTTGGGCAACGGCTTCGTATGATAGTGAACCTACAACGCTTAAACGTAGCCAAGGTAATGGCAAGCCTAAAGATTTAGCAAGTGTGAAAACGCATATTATAATTGCGATAGCAGGTGCAATGGTGAATATTGCGGCAGTAACAGCTATTTTGCGTAATTTTTCTTTGGACATACCTAATTCTTTGCCGCGCTTCCATGCCTTTATA
>JAZOMK010000101.1:0-3387 GCA_045653985.1 Clostridia bacterium
CGTATTTTTTATAAAAAACAGGCGGTTTTGCTTATCCTTAAAAATTCGCTTGCCTAAAACCATAGTATATGGTAAAATACAAAAGTAAAATAAATATTAAAGACTGTGAAGAAGGAAAGTAGCAGATTTTAAGTTTACACAGAGAGAGGCACATTGGTGGAAGTGCTTTTAAACTTGTTTTTGTGAAGTTCCCTTTGGAGTTGTCAGGCTGAAAGTTTTTAGTAGGCTTGAACGGAGAAACACCGTTACGTTGTTGAGGCACTTGTTTGAGTGTAAATTAGGGTGGTAACACGGCTTTTCGTCCCTTGGCGAAAGGCCTTTTTATTTTTTTAGGAGGAAATATTATGCTTGAAAAATTAGCAGGCGTAAAACAACGCTTTGAGGAACAGCTTGAAAAACTTGAAAATCTTTCTGACCTTGAAAATTTGCGCGTTCAGTTTTGCGGTAAAAAGGGTGAATTGACCGAACTTTTACGTTCAATGGGCTCACTTTCACCGGAAGAAAGACCTAAAATGGGTCAAAAGGTAAATGAACTTCGTAATTTAATTGAGGAAGACATTACCAATAAAAAAGATGAACTTAACTCATTAAAGAGAGCACAACAGTTAAAGGATGAGGTTATTGACGTAACCATTCCCGCATCCCCTGAAAGACGCGGCACACTTCATCCCCTTTCTTTAACACAAGAGAGAATGTGCGAAATCTTCCGTTCAATGGGCTTTGATATTGTTGACGGCCCTGAAGTTGAAACTGACTATTACAACTTTAAGGCGCTTAATTTACCTGAAGACCATCCTGCCCGCGATATGCAGGATACCTTCTACATTGCAAAAAATCTTTTATTAAGAACACAGACCTCTGCGGCACAGATTCGTACAATGAAAACACGTAACGTACCTATCCGCGTTATCTGCCCCGGCCGTGTTTACCGTGCTGACGAAGTTGATGCTACACACTCACCTGTTTTCCATCAGCTTGAAGGTCTTGTTGTTGATAAGGGCATCAATCTTTGCCACTTAAAGTACGTTTTAGAGGAGTTTGCCCACGAAATGTACGGCAATGACGTTAAAGTTAAATTCCGCCCATCATACTTCCCCTTTACTGAGCCTTCAGTTGAGGTTGACCTTTCCTGTACAGAATGTGGTGGCAAGGGTTGCAGAGTATGTAAAGGCACCGGTTGGATTGAGATTTTAGGCGCAGGCATCGTGCATCCCAACGTTTTAAGGGAGTGCGGTATTGACCCTGAAGTATATTCAGGCTTCGCATTTGGTATCGGTATTGACCGTATTACCACAACAAGCTTTAAGATTCCTGATCTTCGTCTTGTATTTGAAAACGACATACGTTTTCTTAAACAGTTTAAATAAGGGGGTAAAATAGTATGAAAGTTTCACTTAATTGGTTAAAGAGATACGTTGATATTGACGTTACCCCTGAGGTTTTATGCGATAAAATGACTGTTCAGGGCTTTGAAGTTGAGGGTATGGAAAAGAACAGCGTTATGACAAACGTTGTTGTTGCAAAAATTCTTGAAATCGAAAAGCATCCTGATTCTGACCATTTGCAGATTTGCCAACTTGATATTGGTGCAGAAGAAAACGTGCAGATTGTAACCGGTGCTGACAACGTTTTTGTTGGCGCACACGTGCCTGCCGCTTTGCACGATTCACACTTGCCTAACGGTATGCACATCAAAAAGGGCAAGCTTCGTGGCGTACCTTCAAACGGTATGATGTGTTCAGGTGAAGAGCTTGCTTTACAAGGCAGCGGTTTCCCCGGTGCTGACGTTTACGGCATCCTTATCTTAGACGAAAAGTGGGCACCCGGTACTGATGTTAATACTGTTATCGGTGCTGATGATTGCGTAATCGACTTCTCAGTTACATCAAACCGCCCTGACTGCAACTCAGTTTTAGGTATCGCACGTGAAGTCGCAGTTTGCTTAAATAAGGAAATCAAACTTCCCGAAGTAAAATATACAGTTAAGAAAGATGCTGAAACACCTATCAGCGTTACTGTTGAAGATTTCGACCTTTGCCCCCGCTACGTTGGCGCAAGTGTTGAAAATATCCGTGTTGCACCATCACCTAAATGGATGGCTGATTGCCTTTTATCGGCAGGTATGCGTCCCATCAACAATATCGTTGACATCACAAACTTTGTAATGCTTGAAACAGGACAGCCTATGCACGCTTTTGACGTTGATGATATTGCAAAAAATTCTATTATCGTTCGTCGTGCAAATGATGGCGAAATGCTTACAACACTTGATTCTAAGGAGCATATACTTAATAACGATATGCTTGTTATTGCTGATGGTGAGCGCTCAGTTGGTATTGCAGGTGTTATGGGTGGCGAAAACAGCGAAATTAAGGAAAATACAAAAACTATTTTCTTTGAATCTGCTAAATTCCGTCGCGATAGCGTAAGAAAGACTGCAAGAACCTTAGGTATTGCTACAGAAGCAAGCTCTCGTTTTGAAAAAGGCATTGATGCCGCAGGTTGCGATTATGCTTTAAACCGTGCATTAAGCCTTATTGATGAGCTTGATGCAGGCGACGTTACTTCATGGCATCCTGATGTTTATGAAGTTTTGCCTGAGGATAAAACAATTCTTGCACCTTTAGCACGTATTGAGGAGCTTTTAGGTGTAACAGTTCCTACAGAAACTATCCTTACAATTCTTAAAAACCTCGGTATTAAGGCTGAGCTTAATGATGACGTTATCACCTGCCTTATCCCCACACGCCGCGATGATATTGAAGGCGTACACGATATTGCTGAGGAAATTATCCGCGTTTACGGTTATGACCACATTATTTCACGTCCCCTTTCAGGCGTATTAACACGTGGTACAAAAACAAAACAGCATCAAATGTGCGATATTACAAAGGAAGAGCTCCTTTCAATGGGTGCAAACGAAATTGCTACATACTCATTTATCTCACAAAAGGCTTATGATATGCTTGGTATTTCATCAGAAAACACCGTTAAGCTTATTAACCCCTTAGGTGAAGATTATTCAATAATGCGTACACAGCTTTTCTCAAGTATGCTTACCGTTATGGCAACAAACTTTAATAAGGGCACTGCTGATATGCGCTTGTTTGAAATCTCAAAGCTCTTTATTCCCAAAGAGATTCCCGTTACCGAACAGCCTGAAGAAAGAAAGGCTCTTTGCATCGGTATTATGGGTGAAAAGGAAGATTTCTTCACATTAAAAGCTATGGTTGAAACAATCTTCAGCCGCTTCAGCGTTAAAGCAACCTATCAAAGAAGCGCAGAACCCTTTATGCACCCCGGCAGACAAGCTGTTATTATGCAGGGCAACAACGTTTTAGGTTACATTGGTGAAATTCATCCTGACGTTGCACAGAAGTTTGATAT
>JAZOMK010000102.1:0-3416 GCA_045653985.1 Clostridia bacterium
TTTTTTCATATTTATTCCTCTTGAAAATTTTTATCGGCAAGTTTTTTTCTATACTCCGATGGCGTAAGATTTTCATTTTTTCTAAAAAGCTTTGTAAAATAATTATAATCCTGAATTCCAACTGTATAGGCAATTTCGTTGATGTTCATGTCTGTATTTTTTAAAAGTGATTTAGCTTTTTTTAATCTTTTTACCATCAATAATTGATGAATGGTTTTGTTTGAATGTTTTTTTGCAGTTTTGCAAATGGATGATATAGAAACACCTAAATCATTAGCCATATCTTCTAAAGAAAAATTTGATGCAAAATTTCTTTCAATGTAATAATCAATCTGCGCCCATAAACCTGTTTTTGTTGCATTAAGAATTTTATTAAGATGGATATAACTTATGCAAGCGGTCATTATATTTTCAACCGAATCAATATAATCAGGGGAAAGGGTACGTACTGATGAAATTCTGTCATTAAAAACATCTTCATTAAAATATATACTTGTAAGTTTTTTTATTTCGTTATGCTGGATTTCAACATTTTTATCGTATAGAATTTGCCCAAACATAAGATATCCGCTTATGCCCATGTCATCAATAATTGGTGCGCAAACTTCTAATAAACCTGCATGGCATCTGTTGCGGATGGTTTTACCCTTTGAAGCTTCTTCTAACAAGGTTCTATCCGATTTCATACAAGCACAAAAACCATCGGGATGCTGACGTATACATTCACAAAAATCACAGCATTTTTTTGGGTATTCAGCGATAATATTAAAGTTTTTATCAAAGAAGCCTATACGCTGACCTGTTACTACATAAAAGTCCTTTATAAGCTTAAAAATATGTTCAAATTCATAATTCATTGTAAAAAATCCGATTTTATACTATAATTTACAAAAATTATACTATAAATTTATAAAAAAGTATAGTATAATTTTATTTGAGTTGGTGATTTTATGAATGAATTTTATCTTAACTATTCAAAAAGTGCAGTAAAATGGGAAGACTCACTTCCTATTGGCAATGGTAGAATAGGTGCAACTGTTTTTTCGCGTGGCAAAGAAGAGATTCTTCGTTTAAATGAAGAAACTTTATGGGAAGGTTTTTCTCATGATTTTGATAATCCTGAAACGTGTAAATATTTGCCTGAGATAAGAAAGTTGATTTTTGAAAAGAAGTATTTTGAAGCACAAGAACTTGCAATGCAAAAACTTGTCTGCAAAGATGGCGGAAGTGCGTTGTGTAATCCCGGTGAGCCTTTTGGTACTTTCAGAGGTGCCGGAGATATCCTCCTTGAAGATATGGATAACGTTACCGTTTTAAAAAGATCCCTTGATCTTGAAAATGGTGTTGTTTTAACAATATGTGATAGATATGTAAGAACTCATTTTGTTTCTTTAACTGAAAATGTTTTTGTTACCAACATTAAAAGCAAAAATGGCAAACTTAATATTGCTTTTCGCTTTGACCATAATGGTGGTGGACTTCTTGATGAATGTGGCAATGCAGTTAATCCTATCGAGAATGACAGAAAAGTTTGCGGTAATGAAATTTTTAAGAATTTTTCCATCACATTCAAAGGCGTTAAAGTTATAGATAATAAAATTTGTTTTTCTGAACAACTGTCCGGTGATGGGGCAATGAGTTGGGCATTTTTATGCGATTTTGATACCGATGGTTCCTTTGAACCTCTTGAAGATGGTGTTAAAATAACTGATGCTACGTATATAACAGCTTATAAATCAATAGCCACAAGCTATAATCATTTATCACCTAAAGAAGCTGTTGAAAATGCTATTATTTCTGCAAAAAAAGCTGGCTATAATGAATTGTTAAGAAAGCATAAAGCAGAATTTTCATCAATAATGCACAGGTCAGAGCTTTGCCTTGAAAGTGATGAGAGTTTACGACAACTTGATACGGATGAGCGATTAAATAGAATTAAAGAAGGAAAAGAAGATATCGGATTTTCCGAACTCTATTTTAATTACGGAAAATATCTTTTAATTTCTTCATCCTATAAAGATAGCAAACTTCCTGCGAATTTGCAAGGTTTGTGGACAAAAGATAATACACCTCCTTGGAGTAGTGATTATCACATAAATATAAACTTACAAATGAATTATTGGCATAGTGAAGTTTTAGGTCTTGGTGATTGTAATAAACCTTTTTTTGATTATATTCGTTTCCTTTCCGAACATGGTAAGAAAACGGCAAGAATTATGTATGGTTGCGAAGGTTGGGTAGTTCATCATGCAACCACACCTCATGGTTTTACATCGGCAGGTAATAATCCCATATGGGGCAGTTTTATTTGCTCAGGTGCATGGTGTCTTATGCACGTTTTTGATCATTACAGATACTCCCTTGATATTAACTTTTTAAAAGATAATTGGGATATCGTAAAAGGTTGTGTGTTATTCTTCCTTGATTATTTAGTTGAAAACCCTCAAGGATATCTTGTTTCGTGTCCGTCAAGTTCGCCTGAAAACGGCTTTATTGATCCTACTACAAAGGAAAGAATCGGTTTATGTGATGGCCCGACTATGGATACCCAGATAATAAGAGATTTATTTAAGAATTATCTTGAATTTTCAGAACTTCTCAACGAGAAAGACTATGTTACTGAAGTTGAAGAAAGCATTAAAAAGCTTATTCCTACAAGGGTTGGGAAAATGGGTGCAATTATGGAATGGCTTGAAGATTTTGAAGAAGTTGAACCCGGCCACAGGCATATGTCTCATTTGTACGGCTTATTTCCATCCAATCAGATTAACAAACAAACTCCCGAACTTTTTGATGCGTCAAAAAAGACTATTGAACGTAGATTAACTTATGGCGGCGGTCATTCAGGTTGGTCACGTGCATGGATAATAAATTTCTATGCAAAGCTCTTTGATAGCGAAAATGCCTACCTTCAATTACTTGAACTTTACAAAAAAAGTACCTTTGAAAATCTTTTTGATAATCATCCACCATTCCAGATTGATGGCAATTTTGGCGGATGTGCAGGCATTGCAAATATGCTTTTATATGATGGCGAAGAAATAGTTTTTCTTCCTGCGTTACCTAAAACGTGGAAAAATGGTTCATTTTCAGGTTTCCGCTTAAAAGGCAAAAAAGTTGCATCCTGCAGTTGGCGTGATGGTGTGATTGTTGAAAGTAAAATAGAAAATTTATAAAAGGAGATATTTTTATGGCAAATATGAAAATCGGTATTCGTCCCGTAATTGACGGCAGATGGGGCGGTGTAAGAGAAAGCCTTGAGGTTCAGACAATGAACATGGCTAAAAATGCCGCAAAACTTATTGAAGAAAATTTAAGATATGCAGACGGAACTCCTGTACAATGCGTTATTGGTTGTACAACAAACGGTAGCGGTGCTGAGGCTGCAATGTTCCGTGATCAGTTTGCAACAGAAA
>JAZOMK010000103.1:0-2595 GCA_045653985.1 Clostridia bacterium
CTTACACAATTACCTTCCGTGCTAAGGCTGAAGCAGGTAAGGGCGGAAATTTCCTTATGTACTTCAACTCAGCGCAGCATATGAACAAATATGCTGTTGATAAAGACGGAAAAGAATCAGGTCTTATTGGTGATTATAAGCTTACAGAAAACACCTATATACAGGGCAGTACAATTACAATGACCGATCAGTGGCAGACATTCACAGCAACGATTAATGTTACTGAAAGCTTCTTAAATAACCTTTATAATGCAACCAGTGCCGCTATCGCCATTGGTGATACTGGTACAGCTAAAAAGCTTTTGAACCTTGCAATTCGTTTCGATGGTTCAAACAAGGCATTTAAGCTTGATGGTGCTAATAACTACTTCGCATATTATGTTGATGACGTTGTAATCACATATACAGCACCTACACCTACACCTACACCCACACCCACACCTACACCTAAGCCCACCGCAGCAGTAGGTAAGGTATTCGATTCAAGTTATTCACTCCATTATCACCTCTTCAGCGGTAAGCTCTTTAAGGATATCGAATTTGCTGAAGGCGAAACTGAAAAGGAAATTCCTTTCATTTTCACATGGACCGGTGATGAAACAATCCAGGTATTCTTACGTCTTGTTCCATATTGGAGTTCAGGCGTTCACACAAGTGAAACACAAAAGGATAACAAGTATTCTTATGGTGTAAGACTTAACCTTGTACCCGGTGAAACAGTTCTTGAAACTATCGTTCTTCCTAAGAGCTGCTATGGTAAATACGAGAATACTGTATATGATTCATTTGATGACCTTTACTTACGTGTTGAATTCTATACGGCAGACGGCGAGAAAACCGTAAAACTTAATGAAATTCTTGAAGAAGGTCAGCAGCTTATTATTGCTTCACCTGCAAAGAACGTTATGACAAATACAATTAGTTCAGGTGCAAAGAACGTTATTAACGTAACAGATCTTCCTGCTGAGGCACAGGCATACTACAACAATCCTGATAAGGGTTCATTTGATGGTTATTTCATTCATAGAAATAAGAGCACAGAAGAGAAAGCAACCAACTACGTGATGACCAACCCTGGTGTATTCTCCAATGCTGACATCAAGAATGGTTACATCTTTGTAAGCGAAACCTTCTATAACCCCAATGATTATAACGTTACTGTTGAACTTGCTGTTCAGGCAACTGTTAAGGTTGACGGAAAAGATGCATGGGCAGGTCCCGCAACAACGCTTAAACTTGCACCCGGTGCAAAGGGTACAGCAACTGTTAAGGTTCCCTTTAATGCTGATAACATTACAATAATTAGTGGCAATCAGATTACTGCTGATAAGCTTTTCGTTCGTGTAAACTTCTATGGCGAAACAACAGCAACAAACCTTCCTGCAGGTGCTGGTTATGTTGTTGATAACACAAGCTCAATACTTGCACAGATTGGTACCGGAACATTCTCAGTAAGAAAGGCTTACAACGTTCCTGACTTTAAGATTATTGGTGCAAACCTTGAACTTGGTTCAACACTTACAGTTAACTATGCAACAAACCTTGGCGCAGAATATGCTGATGCTTACATGAAGGTTACACGTAACGGCAACGTTACCGAAATTCCTTATACAAACGGTACTTTCGCATACGAAGGCATCAATGCACAGTGCATGGGTGATGATATTATTGCTGAAATCATACTTGATGGTAAGGTAATCTTCACACATAAGACATATAGCATTAAGGACTATGCACTTCGTCAGTATGGTTCAAGCGCAGAACTCAACACACTTCTTGCTGATATGCTTGCATACGGTGCAGCATCACAGAAACATACAGGTTATAAGACTAATGCTCTTGTAAATGCTGATATCACATGGGCAACAACATCATTTGATGCTACAAAGCTTGAGCCTGTAAGAGTTGTTGGCGACCGCAAGGATGCTAATAACTACATTAGAAGTGTTGGTATGAACATTTCAAACGTTTACAAGCTTTACTTCAAGTTTGAACTTGCTGCTGCAAAGGGTGAGTACACAGTTAAGCTTGATGGCGTTGACGTAACTGATAAGGTTGATGGTGGCGTTCTTTACACTGATGCTATCAAGGCAACAGGCAACAAGAAAGCTTACATCGTTGAACTTCTTATTGGTGAGACAGTTGTAAGCACAGTTGAATATAACGTTGATGCTTACATCAATTCTAAGTATGAAAACAGCACAGTAGTTGACATTGTAAAGGCTATTGCTAACTACGGTCAGGCTGCTGAGGCTTACGCAAAATAATAAAGGGAGGCTATGATAATGAAAAAGTACACAAAACCCGAGCTTGATATTATCGAGATCAAAGCTTCCGACATTTACACAGGCGATAGCGGATCATTCGATTTGCCCGAAGACGAACTTTTATGAGAAGATTTTTAACAGTTTTACTTATAATTGTTTGCGTTATGGCTTTTGCAGGTTGCGCGTCCAAGAACGTTCCTGCCGATAATAACGGTAACGAAACGCCAAGTGGAAATGACGGTAACGTTGTAACAGACGAACCTTCAGCTACCCCGACTCCTGCCCCCAACGGGCAGGAGCAGGGTACTGCTACTGAAGGTGAAACGGT
>JAZOMK010000104.1:0-2419 GCA_045653985.1 Clostridia bacterium
AGATTAAAAAAAATTTTCCATTTTGAAATTGCTTTAAGTTCTGAAAAAACAAAGGGCGCAAGAATCCAATCACCTCTTTGCCACCGCTCCTTACGCTTATAATAAGCAATGGGATCGGCCGGAAACTCATCTAAAAAGTTAACGTCGTTTGCACCCAAAGCTTCCATCATTTCGCCTTCAACAATATCATGGGATAATACTGTGTTAGGTTGTATTTTTACCCTTTCCATATAAGCATCGACGCTGAAAATTCCTTTGCCGCAAAAAGTAGCAGAATTAAAATAATCGTTATACACTTCGCCTAAAGGTGTGCTGTAGGCATCTATTCCACCTATGGGCGCAAGAATTTTTTGAAAAGGTGTCTGTCTTTCGGGCATTGTACCTATATTGGGTTGAATAAGTCCTTTATTCTTGTTTACGGGATGTGTAATTACAGAAAGAAGTTTTATTATACTTTCAGGCGGAATTACCGTATCAGCATCAAGAGTACAGATATATTTTGTATTTTCCAATAATTCGCCATTTATGGTTGTACCAAAAATTTCTTCGTTATTTTTTATGAATCTTACAAGCTGTTCTATTGCGCCGCGTTTCCGTTCCCAACCGCTATACACGTTGCCGTTTTTCTGGCGATTTCTTATTATGCCGCCAAAGTAAAAACCGTATTGTTCATTAAGCTTCGCGATGCTTTTTTCAAAAAATTCCGTAAGTGAAGCATCGTCGTCTTCTTTTTCTTTATCGCTTTCCTTTAAATCAGCCAATATAAAATATCTGCCGCATTTAAGATAGTTACCCGAAAAATATTCTTCTATTGTTTTTACCGCCTTATTTACACTATCCTTATTGCTTAACATAACCGTTAAAACAACTGCCGTTTTATTTTCGGGGATATCTGCTTCTTCCGCCTTTAAGCGCATTGGCTTTGTTGGCTTATTATTACTTAAAATATTTCTGTTAAGTACCGTATTAAAAAACACAGCCGAAGGTATGAAAGAGAAAACAGATAAAAGTATATGCTCAAAAATCCCTGCAGGTATCAGCCACCACAGCCCCGATACTATTAACGCAGGAATTATTGTTTTTAATATATATGCACACAAACTGTTTTCTTCTTTTTCTTTTACGCCAAGCGAATTTAAAAACAGAAAATTATCCTTTGAAAAGAGACTTTCCGTAATACTACCATTGATAAATGCGATTTCAAGAACCTCTTTTTCACTTTTTCCGCTTTCAAAAGCAAGTGCCGACACCTTTTTTCTGTAAATCGCGCGTGTTGCTTTATCGGATTTTTGATAAACCTCATCTTTTAAAAGAATTTTCTCTTGAATAAGACATTTTTCGCGAAGCGCATCAAAATCAATTTCTCTAAAAAGTATCAGTGATTTTACCGTTGATGGCGCAAATTCTATATTTTTACCTTCTTCAAGCATTTGGGCTACCATATCTATAAGACTTATTTTCAGCGCATCAGGTAAAAATTCAAATTCATTATCAGTCAACGAAAATTTTTCAATTATGGCAAGTGTTTCTTCGTTTATATTGCCATGGCTTTGTTCGCTAATTTCCCGCGCAAGTTCAAGCACCCGTACTTCTTTATAGCCTTTGGGAATCGCCTTTACGTAAAGCTTTTTGGCTAACGATGCACTTATATTTAAA
Source organism: Clostridia bacterium (assembly GCA_045653985.1). Lineage (GTDB taxonomy): Bacteria > Bacillota > Clostridia > Christensenellales > QALW01 > UMGS1322. The sequence continues at coordinate 1,657 of JAZOMK010000104.1, forward strand.
ATTCTGTTTTTATTGTCAAAAAGCCATTGATACTCTGCGCTTTCGTTTGTTACGCTATTATAAAGTCTTTGAAGTTTATCATACTGCTTTTTGACGTATCGCTTTAATGTATTTTTCATTTAAACCTCCGCATATATTGTGTCTTTTTTTATTATTGGCATTAAATCAAAAAAAATACAAAATTAACCATATCATAATTTTTTGAATATGTTATTGTGAGGAGGTGTTATTTTGAATTACGTTTTATGGGCATTTATTGCTACATTGTTCACCTGGTTGCTTACTGCTTTAGGAAGCGTTACGGTATTTTTCTTTAAAAATATTAAAGATAATATTATGAATATGTGTTTAGGCTTTTCTTCAGGCATCATGATTGCCGCAAGCTTTTTCTCGCTTCTTGCCCCGGCAGAAAATTTTGCAGGCGCAAAAAGTTGGTACGTTTTGCCTATTGGTTTTATTTTAGGCGGAATAATATTGATTCTTTTTGATATTTTAATTAAAAGATTCAAGAAAACTTCTGCATCACGAACGTTTATGCTTATTTCCTCAATTACAATGCACAATATACCTGAAGGTCTTGTTGTAGGCGTCGCCTTTGGCGCGTTAAAAGGGCAAGAGCTTACATTTTTTAATATGATGCCACCCCTTTTAGTTGCTTTGGGCATTGGTTTGCAGAACTTTCCTGAAGGTGCTGCAATCTCCTTGCCTTTAAGATGCAAAGGTTATTCTCCCTTTAAAAGTTTCTTTTATGGGCAATTATCGG
>JAZOMK010000105.1:0-7684 GCA_045653985.1 Clostridia bacterium
AACAAGCTTCCGCATATTTCTTAGGTTCGGTAACAAAAACTCTTACACAACGCTTCATTGCAAGTTTAATCTTTTCAAAGTCATGAAGAAGTATAAAGCTTGCTACGGTATAAAGCACAAAATCAAGGGTAAATGAGGCAACGGATGAGATAACACCGGTTATGCCCCTTACAAGCTCAGATGCTTTTGCAGGTATAAATTCCAATATCTGCTGTCCGAAAGAGCTTGCCATTGATATGATTTTGTCGCCCATATCTTTATCAAGATTTTCTGAAAGATTATTAACTGTGCTTGTTACAACGCCCTCGCCCTTTTGTACATATTCGGGAAGGTGCTTGATAACGTCAGCAACGTTGCCGATAATATTAGGAATCATTAAGCCTACAAGTAAAGCTACAAGACCTAAAAAGACCAGCAATACAAATAACGTTGCAGAGGTATGTTGCCATCTGTGAGGCTTTTTAGTAGTTCGCCTTAAAAGGTTTTCCGTCCATAAAACCGGATGCCTTAAAAGGTATGCCGTTATGAAGGCAAGTAAGAATGGCGTAAGTGCGTTAAACCCTGCCGAAAGGGATGGAATCAAGGCACTTGTTACATGCCATACTATGATAGCTGCAAATATAAGCAGTATCCAGCCCCAGAACTTTTTATCTTTTTTCATAAAATCAAATCCTTTAAAATCAGTTTTGACGGCTGTTTATCTTTGCCGCACGATATCTTAAAGTGGGGTCAAGAATTTTCTTACGTATTCTTATATTATTAGGTGTAATTTCAGCAAGTTCGTCCTCGCCTAAATATTCAAGAGCCTGCTCTAAGCTCATTCTCTTGGGCGGTACAAGGTGAAGTGCATCATCACTACCTGCTGAACGTGAGTTTGTCATATTTTTTCTTTTGCAAACGTTTACTTCGATATCTTCAGGACGTGAGCTTTCGCCAACTATCATGCCTGAATATACCTGCTCGCCTGCGCCAAGGAAAAGTGTACCTCTTTCCTGTGCATTAAAGAGACCGTAAGTAATGGTTTCGCCGGTTTCAAAAGCAATTAAAGAACCGTTCTTTCTGCCGGGCATTTCACCCTTATAAGGTGCATAGCCTTCAAAAACTGAGTTCATAACGCCTTCGCCGTGGGTATCTGTCAAGAAGCTTGAGCGATAACCAAAGAGTCCTCTTGCAGGAACGATAAACTCCATTCTGCGCATTGTATCGCTTAATGAAATCATATTCACCATCTCACCGTGGTTAGTACCCATATGTTGAATTACTGTTCCTGAATATTGATCCGGTACGTCAATGATAACACGCTCCATAGGTTCGCAACGCTTACCATCAATTTCCTTATATAATACTTCGGGCTTTGAAACCTGAAGTTCATAGCCTTGTCTTCTCATATTTTCAATTAAAATTGAAAGGTGTAATTCACCTCTGCCTGAAACCTTAAAGCTATCAGCCGAATCGGTATCTTCAACGCGAAGTGAAACGTCAGTTTCAATTTCTCTGTAAAGTCTTGCGCGGATGTGGCGGCTTGTTAAGAACTTACCTTCCTTACCTGCAAAGGGTGAATCGTTTACTGAGAAAGTCATGCTTACCGTAGGCTCGGTAATTTTTACAAAGGGTAAAGGCTCAACGCAATCAGGCTTACAAAGCGTATCACCGATGTTAATTTCAGTTACGCCTGAAACTGCAACAACTTCACCTGCAGTTGCGCTTTCAACAGGCACACGCTTTAAGCCTTCAAATACTGAAAGGCTTGTAACCCTTACGTTTGCCCTTGCGCCTTCTTCACCATAAGTACAAAGTGAAACCATATCACCTGCTTTTAAAGTACCTCTTTCAATTTTGCCGATACCGATTCTGCCAACGTACTCGTTATAGACGATGGTAGAAACAAGCATCTGGGTAGGCTGGTCCTTATCGCCATCAGGTCCGGGAATATACTTTAAAATTGCATCAAACAAAGGAACCATGTCAGTACCTAAGTCATTAGGATCAAGTGATGCTGTGCCTGATCTGCCTGAAGCATAAATGAAGGGACAATCAAGCTGTGAATCATCAGCGCCAAGCTCAATGAAAAGATCAAAAACTTCATCAGCAACACCATCAGGGCGGGCATCAGGGCGATCCATTTTGTTAATAACAACAATAACCTTTAAGCCTAAATCAAGTGCCTTTGATAATACGAAACGTGTCTGGGGCATTGGGCCTTCAAAAGCATCAACAAGAAGTACTACACCGCTTGTCATCTTTAAAACACGTTCAACCTCGCCACCGAAATCAGCGTGGCCGGGGGTATCAACAACGTTAATCTTTGTATCCTTATATCTGATGGATGTGTTTTTTGAAAGGATGGTAATTCCTCTTTCTCTTTCGATGTCGCCTGAGTCCATCATTCTATCCTGAAGCTGCTGATTTTCTCTAAAAAGTCCGCTTTGCTTCAACATCTCATCAACCAAAGTAGTCTTACCATGGTCAACGTGGGCAATAATTGCTATATTTCTTATATCTTCTCTAACCAACTTAATTACCTCTTTGCAAGTTTTTATTCACAATTCTGCAAAAATGCAGGATTTAATGTCATTTTAGGGGTACAACAACTTGAATATTGCTTGATTTTGCAATATTCGCACTTCAATCTTTCATATTTCAGTTTTATTTTATCACAGACAGCCTATATTGACAAGCAAATATGTAAAAAATTTTATGTATATCTTGTTAAAGTTGTGCATATTTTTTAGCGAGGTGTTAAAAATGGGAGTTTCAAAAAGGACAAGACAAAGAGAAATGAAGAAAAATGCCATTGCGGCACTTATAATCGTGGTTTTTGCCATTACGGTTTTCTCAATAAATTCGATAGGCAAATTTATTGCCGAAAAGGTGATTTCGCCTATTTCAAGCTATTCAAGCGAAAAATCAGAAAGTGTGTCAGCCGATACTGTTAAAACCGAAAAAAATGAACTGTACGCCCTTTGTGAAGGCTCATACTCAACCTTTGAGGAAGCGCAGGAAAACGCTGAGGGAAAATATATTTTTAACGTTGATAATAAATTCAACGTGCTTTCTTCCATCCACACCAAAAAAGAGGATGTTGAAGATCTTTTATCTTCTTCTGAAAATGCAATCATAACGCTTACCCTTGACGGAATTTCAATAAAAATTACCGGCACGCAAGAGCAGAAAGATAAAGTTTCTTCTGCCGTTGCCCTTATGAGCGAAAGCGCAAAACTTTTGCCAACCCTTGAAGAAAAACTTTTAAGCGGTAAAATGTCCGCCTTGCAGGTAATTTCAAAAATAAATACGTTAAAAGCTGATTTTCTTGCAAGTTTTGAAGAATTAAAATCCTTAAACAGTGAAAACCAGACCGTAACCGTACTTAACGATATGCTCACCCTTTCCACAGTACTTCTTGATAAAATTGATGAAAACAATCTTCCCAACACATTAAAATACGTCGCCTGCGCCTATGCCTGTGAATATTTTTGTTTCCTTGATAATCTTGAATGAAATAACCCCTTGCAAAATGCAAGGGGTATAAATTTTTATTCATCATCCTCATCAAGCAAATCATCATCGCTCTTTTTGGGATTTACCTTTACCATAATTTCAAGGGTTTTTAATTCATCAGCCTTTAAAATTGTAATGGTAAGATTTTCATATTCAAAGGAATATCCTTCCTCGGGGATAGTTTCGCATTGCTCAGTAACCCAACCATTTACGGTGGTTGATTCAATTTCTTCATCCTCAGAAAGCTCAAAGAACTCAAAGAACTCATCAATGGCAACAGTTGTAAGAACCTTATATTCATCGGTACTTACTTTCTGGAAGTTCTGGATTTCTTCATCCTGCTCATCCCAAATTTCGCCAACGATTTCCTCCAAAATATCTTCCATTGTAACAAGACCTGCTGTTCCGCCATATTCATCAACAACGATTACTATATGGTTGTGGTCCATCTGCATTTCTTTAAAAAGCACGTCAAGATGCACCGTTTCGGGCACAAATGTCGGCTGGAAAACTGCATCGGATAACTTAAACTCAGGCTCGTTATGTCTCAAAAGATAATCACGTGCATACAAAATACCTGTAATATTATCAACGGTATCGCTGTAAACAGGGATTCTTGAATATCCGCTTGAAACGATTAAGTCAATAATCTCTTTTTCCTCAGCATCCTCAGAGAGAAGTTCAATGGCGTTTCGGGGCGTCATAACGTCGCTGGCAGTTAAATGGTCAAGCTCGAACACATTTTTAATATATTCGATATTTTCCTTATTAAGTGTGCCTTCCTCAGCACCTGCATCAAGCATTATAACGATGTCTTCTTCTGAAACAGTTTCTTCCGTTTCGTTAGGATCAATTCTAAAAAGCCTTAAAGTGCAGTTTGTAACAGCGGTTAAAAGCCATACGATAGGCTTTAACACTGCACTAAGAAACAACACAAAACCGCAAACCTTATCTGCTAATTTTTCAGAATGTTTCATTGCAATGCGCTTAGGCACAAGTTCACCAAATATAAGTGTGAAGAATGCAAGCACAAGTGTTATTAAAATAACCGCAACGCTGTCAACCGTCTCTGTAAGTTCAGGGCTGATATTAAAAGCACTTATCGCCCATGAAGTTATTTTATCAGAAAAGTTTTCTGCCGCAAAAGCTGAGCCTAAAAAGCCTGCTAAAGTAATGCCTACTTGAATGGTTGATAAAAAGCCGGTAGGATTCTTTAAAACCTTTAAAAGTTTTTGCGGCTTTTTATCGCCATCCTCGGCGCGAGATTTTATTTTATTTTCGTTTAACGAAACTATGGCAATTTCAGTTGCCGCAAAGAACGCATTAAGCGCAATTAAAATTATTTGTAATACTATTATCATATCAAATTACCTCCATATTTTTTATTTGATTTTAAAAATCAACAACGCAAGAAACAAATATTTTCTTTAAATATGGGGTGCGGGGTGATATGATTTTTTTCAGTTACACTATATATTACTGATGTGCAACTTCGGGGAAGCGGATCCAACAAACCATCTCCTAATAATAAATTTCTCTTAAAATTATATCATACCCTGCGTTTTAATGCAAGCATTTTAAAAAAAGTGCTTTATTTATTGGGCTTTTAAGTGTATAATAGTATAAATATATAAATTACGAGGTAGAAAAAATGCGCGTAGTTATTAAAATCGGCACAAGTACACTTACCCATTCAACGGGGCATCTTAACATCCGCAGGGTTGAGGAAATCTGCAAAATCATAAGCGATATCAAAAATGCGGGAACTGAAGTTATTATGGTTTCTTCAGGTGCTATCGGTATGGGCGTAGGCAAGTTAGGCTTAAAGGAAAAGCCAAAGGATATGCCTACAAAGCAGGCAGCCGCCGCAGTTGGTCAATGTGAACTTATGTACGTTTACGATAAACTTTTCTCAGAATATAATCACACCGTTGCACAGTTGCTTATAACTGGTGATGACGTTGAAAATGATGACCGCCATCAAAACTTCTCCAATACACTTAACAGGTTATTGGAGCTTGATGCACTTCCCATCATAAACGAAAACGACACCATTTCAACAAAGGAAATTGTTATCGGTGATAACGATACCCTTGCGGCAATCGTTGCCAAAAGCGTAAAAGCCGATTTACTTATTCTTTTATCGGATATTGACGGTCTTTATACCGCTGATCCCAGAAAAGATAAAAACGCAAAGCTTATTCCCGTTGTAAATAAAATTGATGATACTATCGAATCACTTGCAGGCACAAGCGGTACGTCTTTAGGTACCGGCGGCATGATAACAAAAATCAACGCCGCAAAAATGTGCTTTGAAGCAAAGTGTGATATGGTTATCACAAACGGCGATAATCCTTTAAGCCTTTATGATATTATTGACGGCAAGCCCATCGGCACAAGATTTACGGAGAAATAATTTATGTTTGAAATGTTAAAACAAGCCAAAATGGCTAAGGTTGAGGTTGCTAACGCGTCAGCCGAAAAACGCAACCTCGCATTAAAATATATGGCAGAAAGCTTATTGGATAACACAAATAATATTCTTGATGCCAATAAAATTGACGTTGAAAAAGCACGTGGAGTAGTTTCTGACGTTATGATTGACCGCCTTATGCTTTCAGAAAGCCGTATTTCAGGTATGGCAAAGGGCATTTTGGAGGTTATGGAATTACCTGATCCCACCAACAGAATTTTGGATGAATATATCCGTCAGGACGGACTTAAAATACAAAAAATTTCAGTACCAATGGGCGTTGTTGCAATTATTTATGAAAGCCGCCCCAACGTTACAAGCGATGCTGCCGCACTTGCAATAAAAAGCGGCAACGTGTGCGTTCTTCGTGGTGGTAAGGAAGCTTTCAATTCTGCCAACGCTATTGTAAACGCATTAAAAAAAGGCTTAAAAAAGGCAAATATAACAGAAAATGCCATTAACCTTGTGCAGGATATTACAAGGGAAAGTGCAAACCAGCTTATGACAGCCGATAAATACGTTGATCTTTTAATTCCCCGCGGTGGCGCAGGTCTTATCAACGCTTGTGTAAAAAACGCAACTGTACCTTGCATACAAACAGGTACCGGCATTTGCCACGTTTACGTTCACGAAGATGCCGATTTTGAAAAAGCATTAAAAATTATCGAAAACGCAAAAACAAGCCGTCCTTCCGTTTGCAACGCTATGGAGGTTTTGCTTGTTGATAAAAAAATTGCCCCCGAATTTTTACCAAAGGTTAAGGAAGTTCTTTCTAAACACAACGTTGAACTTCGCCTTGATAATTTTGCACAAAGCTTTATTGACGGCACTCCTGCAGGGGAAAACGATTTTGATACTGAATTTTTAGATTACATCCTTGCAATAAAGTGCGTTGATGATGTTTTTGAGGCTGTAAATCATATTCAGGAACATTCAACGGGGCACAGCGAAGCCATTATAACTAAAAACGAGGATGCGCAAAAGATTTTTGTATCTTCTGTTGATTCCTCTGCCGTTTACGTAAACGCATCAACACGTTTTACTGATGGCGGTGAATTTGGTTTAGGTTGTGAAATGGGCATCTCTACCCAAAAGCTCCACGCAAGAGGCCCTATGGGTTTAAGAGAATTAAATACCTATAAATACGTTATCTCAGGTAACGGACATATAAGATAGGAGTTTTATTATGAAATACGGTTTTATCGGTTGCGGTAATATGGGCGGTGCTTTAATTAAGGCACTTAGCAAAAAAACTAATGATATTATGATTGCCGACTATTTTATGGATAAGGCAGAAGCATTGGCAAATGAGCTTAACCTTAAAGCAGGTACAAATGCGGACGTTGCAAATAATTGCGATAGAATTTTCCTTGCTGTTAAACCACAGATGATGGATAGCGTTCTTTCAGATATCAAAGATATTTTGCAAGCAAAAAAGCCAACACTTATTACCATTGCCGCAGGACTTAAAATTGAAAAAATTGAAGCTTTTGCAGGTGGAAATCTTCCCGTTATCCGCATTATGCCTAACACCCCGGTTTCTGTTGGTAAAGGTCTTATCATGTACACATCCAATGATTTAGCAGAAAATATTTTGGATGACTTTGTCTCTGATATGGCTTTTGCAGGTACGTTAGATAAACTTGATGAAAAACTTATCGATGCCGGTACAGCTCTTTCAGGTTGCGGCCCTGCATATATGTATATGTTTAT
>JAZOMK010000106.1:0-5476 GCA_045653985.1 Clostridia bacterium
TTCCTGACGGTCTACTGTCTTTCTTGCAGTCTTGATGTGGGTAGCAACACCTGTTTCAACAAGTCTCTTCATAACGAAGGGCTTAAAGAGCTCAAGTGCCATTTCCTTGGGAAGACCGCACTGATAAAGCTTAAGCTCCGGACCAACAACGATAACTGAACGGCCTGAATAGTCAACACGCTTACCTAAAAGGTTCTGACGGAAACGTCCCTGCTTACCACGAAGCATATCGGATAATGACTTTAACGGACGGTTGCCGGGACCTGTAACAGGTCTGCCACGACGGCCGTTATCAATAAGTGTGTCAACAGCTTCCTGAAGCATACGCTTTTCGTTTCTGACCATAATGTCAGGTGCGTCCTGCTCAAGAAGTCTCTTGAGGCGGTTGTTACGGTTGATAACTCTGCGGTAAAGGTCGTTAAGGTCGCTGGAAGCAAATCTGCCACCGTCAAGCTGAACCATAGGACGGATTTCCGGAGGAATTACCGGTACAACTGTCATAATCATCCATTCAGGTTTGTTTTCTGATTTTCTGAATGATTCAACTACCTCAAGACGTTTAACTGCCTTAACACGTTTCTGTGTTGAGTTGGTAGTTCTTAATTCTTCTCTGAGTTCCTGTGCTTCTTTTTCAAGGTCAATATTTACAAGCAATTCCTGGATTGCTTCAGCACCCATGCTTGCGCGGAAAGTTCCGATATTGGTTTCGCTTTCAAGAACTTCACGATACTCAGAATCAGAGATAATAGCATTTTTCTTATAAATGGTTGCACCACCATCAAGAACGATATATGCCGCAAAATAGAGAACTTTCTCAAGATCTTTAGGAGAAATATCCAATAAAAGGCTCATTCTTGAGGGGATACCCTTGAAGTACCAGATGTGTGATACAGGTGCAGCAAGGGTAATATGGCCCATACGTTCACGACGAACTTTTGCACGTGTTACTTCAACACCGCAACGGTCGCATATAAGGCCCTTATATCTTGCGCCCTTCTTATACTTACCGCATGAACATTCCCAGTCCTTTGTTGGGCCAAAGATCTTTTCGCAGAAAAGACCGTCATGTTCAGGTTTAAGTGTACGGTAGTTAATGGTTTCAGGCTTTGTTACTTCGCCATAAGACCACTTAAGAATTTTCTCTTTAGGCGCAAGACCTATTTGTATTGAATCAAAATTGTTAAGTTCAAACAAGGCTTCATCTTCCTCTCATCAATTTGTCAACTCTAAAAAGTTGGGTGTGCTGATTATTCCTCAGCCTCGTCGTCTTCATCAAAATCGTCGTCTTCATCTTCGGTGAATTCGAACTCATCATCTAAAGACTCTTCTTCAAACATATCTTCTTCGTCTTCTTCAACGCCATCAAGAAGGTCTATGCCATCTTCATCCCCAAGGTCGCCAAGATCGTCAAAGTCTTCATCGTCATCAAGATCGTCAAAGTCTTCATCCTCATCATAGCCAAGCATTGAAAGAAGGTCGCCAACGGGAGCATTTCTTTCTTTTTCGTCAACATATTCAACAACGTCTCTGTCGTCGTCAAGAAGTTCACGCATTTCAACTTCCTGCTGCTCGTCGGTAAGAATCTTAACGTCAAGTGCAAGTGAACGTAATTCTTCAAGAAGAACCTTGTAGGACTCGGGGATACCGGGTTCAGGAACGTTCTGTCCCTTAACGATAGCCTCATAAGCCTTAACACGTCCTACAACGTCGTCTGACTTGATTGTAAGAATTTCCTGAAGTGTATGTGCTGCGCCGTATGCTTCAAGTGCCCAAACTTCCATTTCACCGAAACGCTGACCACCAAACTGTGCTTTACCACCAAGGGGCTGCTGTGTAACAAGTGAGTAAGGACCGGTTGAACGTGCATGAATCTTATCATCAACCATGTGGATAAGTTTAATCATATACATACAGCCAACTGTAACGGGGTTATCAAAGGGTTCGCCGGTACGGCCATCATAAAGGATAGTCTTACCTGTGAAGATGTTGCCTGCATATTCGCAAAGTTCAGCCTGTGCAGCTTCTTCTTTTTCGTTCTTGTTTTCAATCTTTTCAAGACCGAAGAGAGGTGCCATATCGCCTAAAATCTTTGCAGTTGCAACAAAATACTTATCAGCAAGCTCAATAATGCGGTCTGCAAGAGCTAACTTATCTTCAACCTCATTATCATAAGCGAGGTCTTTAATTTCAACAAATTCCTTATCGTATGCTTCAACGTCAATCTTGCCGCCATCATAGTAAGGCTGATCCTTACCGCGAAGTTTCTTGCCCATTTCAAGGAGCTGACCTGCGGTATGACCTAATGCACCATCAACAACGGGGATTTCTTCAGTTGAGCGCAAACGTGTTGCAAAGGTAAGAAGTGTATCAATCTTCTCAAGAAGTTTTGAAGCAAGTGAAAGCTTTTCGATATCAGATTCATGTGCACCGTCAAAAACAGGTGTTGCAATCTTGATGCCTAACTTCTTAGCAGCGATACCTAAGTGAACTTCAAGAACCTGACCAACGTTCATACGTGAAGGAACACCAAGGGGGTTAAGACAAATCATAACCGGTGTGCCATCAGGCATAAAGGGCATATCTTCCTCAGGAAGAACTCTTGAAATAACACCCTTGTTTCCGTGACGACCAGCCATCTTATCACCGGCATGGATCTTACGCTTCTGTGCAAGGTATACACGAACCATTTTGTTTACGCCGGGTGAAAGCTCGTCTTTATTTTCACGGGTGAATATCTTAATATCAACAACAACGCCGCCTTCACCATGAGGTGCGCGAAGTGAAGTATCACGAACTTCTTTTGCGTTGTTTGAGAAAATTGCATGAAGCAACTTTTCTTCAGGTGTAACATCAGTTTCACCCTTAGGTGTAACCTTACCTACAAGGATATCGCCTGAATGTACTTCAGCACCGATGCGGATAATACCATCCTCATCAAGGTTTCTGCGCATATCTTCACCAACGTTGGGGATATCGTGGGTAATTGCTTCAGGTCCGAGCTTTGTATCACGGGCTTCGCACTCATACTCCTCAATATGGATAGTTGTGAAGATATCATCACGTGCAAGACGCTCAGAAATAAGCATAGCGTCTTCGTAGTTATAGCCGTTCCAAGGCATGAAAGCAATAACGATGTTTCTACCTAATGAAAGTTCGCCCTGGCTTGTTGAAGGGCCGTCAGCAAGTGTTGTCTTATACTCAACACGCTGACCTTTCTTAACGATAGGAATCTGGTTAATGCAAGTACCCTGGTTTGAACGACGGAATTTTAATAATTCATAAGTAATTGTTTCGCCGTTATCGTGCTTAACAATAACTTTGTTAGCATCAACGTATTCAACAACACCGGGGCCCTGTGAAAGCACAGATACACCACTATCACGTGCTGCCTTATATTCGATACCCGTACCAACGATAGGAGCTTCTGTTCTTAAAAGCGGAACTGCCTGACGCTGCATGTTAGCACCCATAAGTGCACGAGAAGCGTCGTCGTTTTCAAGGAAGGGAATCATAGCAGTAGCAACTGAAACTACCTGCTTAGGTGAAACGTCGATATAATCAACTTCGTAAATTGAAACACGTAAGAACTCATCCTTGTTACGTGCCGAAACAACGTCATTTACAAAATGGCCGTTCTCATCAATGGGTTCGTTTGCCTGTGCAATGATGTAACGATCTTCATCATCAGCAGCAAGGTAAACAACTTCATTTGTAACAACACCCTTTTCCTTATCAACCTTACGATAAGGTGATTCCATAAAGCCGTACTCATTGATACGTGCATATGTTGCAAGTGAACCGATAAGACCGATGTTCTTACCTTCAGGTGTTTCGATGGGGCACATTCTGCCGTAATGTGAATGGTGAACGTCACGAACCTCGAATGAGGGACGATCACGGTTAAGACCGCCGGGACCTAACGCTGAAAGACGGCGCTTGTGGGTAAGCTCAGCAAGGGGGTTATTCTGGTCCATAAACTGTGAAAGCTGTGATGAACCGAAGAACTCACGGATTACTGCTGATACAGGGCGGATATTGATAAGTGATGAAGGTGATACGCTGTCGATTGACTGGCTTGTCATTCTTTCGCGGATAACACGTTCCATTCTTGAAAGACCAACGCGAAGCTGGTTCTGTAAAAGTTCGCCAACGCAACGAACACGACGGTTGCCCAAATGGTCGATATCGTCAAGTTCGCCATGACCTTCACAAAGTGTAATGATATAGTTGATGCTTGCAACGATATCTGAAAGATAAAGATGCTCAGGTGAAAGCTTATCCATATCAGCAACAAGGCGTGCCTTAATCTGCTCGTCTGTTGAACATTCGCTGAGGACGTCCATCAAAGCATCATAGTAAACATACTCTTTGATGCCGATTTCCTGAGGATCAAAGTTAAGATATGCCTTAGGATCAACGAAGCCGTTTGACATAACACGAACGGTTTTAACAACGTCTTCACCTGCGTCATTTTTAAGTGTGATGTTAAGTTTTACAAGCTTAACGCCTGCATTCTGAATTTCAAAAGCCTTTTCTTCCGAAATAAGCTCGCCTTTTTTGGCTAAAATTTCACCGTCAGCAACAACGTCTTCAGCAACGATGCAGTTTACGATTCTTGTAGCAAGTGCAAGCTTTTTGTTGAACTTATAACGACCAACGCGTGCAAGGTCATAATGACGGCTTTCAAAGAAGCTTGAGAAAAGTCTCTCACGCATAACCTTTTCTTCAGCATTTTCGCCGGGACGGATACGCTTGTACATTTCAGTAAGACCGTCAAGCTCATTGAAAATATTGCTCTGGTGGTCATGCTCGATTGTAGCTTTAAGAATTTCGCTTTCGCCTAAAAGCTCAATTAAGGATTCATCAGTTGCATAGCCAAGTGCACGAAGAAGCGCAGTGATAGAAACCTTACGGCTTCTGTCAACCTTAACGGTAAATACGTTAGCGTTGTCAATTTCAAACTCCATCCACGTACCGCGGTTGGGGATAAGTGTTGCACCGAACTGGAACTTACCTGCTGTTTTGTCATCACCAAAATAGCAGCCGGGTGAACGTACAAGCTGTGAAGCAACAACACGTTCAGCGCCGTTTATGATAAAGGTTCCCGTAGGCGTCATAAGCGGGAAATCACCCATGAAAACATCCTGTTCGAGAATTTCCCTAACAGTTCCGTCATCATTTTTAAGTGTAAGACGAACCTTTACGCGCATTGGTGCGGCATAAGTAACGTCTCTGTCCTTGCATTCCTCAATGGAATACTTAGGTGCGTTTTCTATGTAACAGTCCAAAAATTCCAGACTCATAGCACCTGAGAAATCGTCAATGGGTGAGAAATCCCTTACGATAGGTCCAAGATCTTCCCTGATAAACTTGCTATAGGAATTCTTTTGGATCTCAATCAGGTCGGGCATCTCTAAAGCCGCATCGATTTCAGCAAATGATAATCTGTCTTCCTTAGCGGTTTCTGCTACGTTCA
>JAZOMK010000107.1:0-2906 GCA_045653985.1 Clostridia bacterium
AGGTCTTCAATAAGATCGTCAGCATTTTCAATACCAACTGAAAGTCTTACTAAATCAGGTGAAACGCCTGCGGCAACAAGTTCAGCATCATTCATCTGTCGATGTGTTGCTGAAGCAGGATGTAAACAGCAAGTACGTGCATCGGCAACGTGAGTTTCAATAGCGCACATTTTAAGTTCTTTCATAAAGGCTTCTGCTGCCTTTCTGCCACCTTTAACACCAAAGCTCACTACACCGCATTGACCTTTGGGAAGATACTTCATTGCAAGTGCATAGTCCTTATCACCTTCAAGACCTGAATATTTAACCCATGAAATCATAGGATGATTTGATAAGAATTTAGCAATTTTAAGGGCATTTTCTGAATGGCGCTCCATTCTTACATGGAGGCTTTCAAGACCAAGATTTAATAAGAAAGCATTTTGAGGTGATTGAATTGAACCAAAGTCACGCATAAGCTGTGCAGTTGCCTTTGTAATAAATGCGCCCGCAAGACCAAAACGCTCAGTATAAGTTACACCATGATAGCTTTCATCAGATGTTGTAAGTCCCGGGAATTTATCAGGATACTTAGTCCAATCAAACTTACCGCTATCAACAATGCAACCACCTACTGCTGCACCATGTCCATCCATATACTTTGTTGTTGTATGAGTTACGATATCAGCACCAAACTCAAAAGGTCTGCAAAGGAAAGGTGTTGCAAAAGTATTATCAATAATTAACGGAACGCCATGCTTATGTGCAGCAGAAGCAAAACGCTCAATATCAAGAACGACAAGTGCAGGGTTTGCAATAGTTTCACCAAATACTGCCTTAGTATTAGGTTTAAATGCTTTTTCTAATTCTTCATCAGTTGCATAAGGTGAAACAAAGGTAAACTCAATACCCATCTTTTTCATTGTAACTGAGAAAAGGTTAAACGTACCACCGTAAACAGTTGATGCGCAAACAACGTGGTCGCCACAAGATGCAATATTAAAAATTGCGTAGAAGTTTGCAGCCTGACCTGATGAGGTAAGCATTGCGGCTGTACCGCCTTCAAGTGCGGCAATTTTATTTGCAACATAATCATTGGTGGGATTTTGTAATCTTGTATAAAAATATGCGCTTGCTTCAAGGTCAAAAAGCTTACCCATATCCTCACTTGTATTATACTTAAAAGTGGTGCTTTGGATGATGGGAATCTGTCTTGGTTCGCCATTACCGGGAACATAGCCAGCCTGGATACATTTAGTTTCAATTCTTGTTTCTTTCATAGTATTCTCCTAAATAAAAAAATATATTAAAAGAATTATATCAAATATTAGCATAATTGTCAATTCAGCAAGACACTTTTATCGAAATTTCTGTTATATCATTATCTGATAGTTCGATATACAAAGGTAATGCCACAAAACCGCCCGTAGGATTAAAAATTCTGTTTCTGTGATACCCTTCTTTGAACATTATTTTTTTGTTTGCTGAAATGGTAACGTTTTCAAAGGAAATGGTATTTTCATTATGTTCAACCTTTTTATCGTAATCGCAAACTACAGGAAGAATTAACATACCCCTTCCCTTTGCTTTTATTTTTAACGTGTCTTTTAAAAACTCATATGAAAGCTCATAATCGCTTGAAGTTTCGCCATTTCCTTTTGTCAATTTACCTTTAGCAGAATAAACATTATCTTTAAAATCAACATCAGCATTAAGACAAAACATTGAGATATAACCATTATCCTCAATGCGAAGTGTCTGGCAAATTTCTGCGCGCTGATAAGGTGCCTGCATATTGGTAGGTTCAGCAAGAGTAAAATTATATGTATTCGAGGTTAAAAGAACTCCATAGTGTTTATTGTATAGGCAAGAAATGCTACCGCCCGTTATAACACGATTTCCAGGTACTTCAAGACTTGTTGCCGTTATTGTTGCCCTGAAATCACCAATAGATGCAAGCGCAACGCCTGCACTTTTTATTTCTTTAAATCCAAATTCGCTATCTTGCGGAATTAAAGTTCTTTCACAATTTTCAAAAGGATGATTTACTACGTATGCAAGAGATTTTGCATGAACAAAGGTATGATGGGCGCAAGCAAGCATTTCAGCACTCTCATACATTTTGCCTCCCATAAGCAAACCATCAACCGTCATCTCCTTCATAAGCAAAGTATTGCGCAAGCATGCTTCGTAAAACATTGGCTCATAATCCGCAAGAACTCTAAATGCTACCTGCGCGCCATCAGAAGTACGGCTACCGTAATAGGTCCACTTAACTGCACGATTACCCCACGAGCCGTCCCAAGCACCATCAGGAAGCATAAAATCGGCAGAATTTTTCATAAGTTCAACGCAAAGTTTTAATATATTTTCGCGCTCAATAAATTTTGCATAGATGGCAAGATTGCCTATTGACTCTTCAACGTTATATCCAAGATCAATATTTTTATGGCCTTTTTCACTACACTGGCGCCCGTTCATTTCACCATAGATATACCCATCTTCAGTAATATATTTTAAAACGCTTTCTTCCCGTGAAATGGCTTCAGTTTTAAATTTTTCATCGCCCGTTATCTTATATGCCATTGCCATCGAAGTTAAATATGTTATAATGTAATTTGCCGCAGCATTAGGCGAAGTAAATATAGGATGTTTATATATTACATTTGACATATTAACAAAGTCATCATGCCACAAATCATAAGTTTTTTGGGGCAAAATATCTTTAAACTCATAAAGAGTCATACCAAGCATAAGTTGATAAAATTCACTTACACCAATCCACAAATTAAAAGAATCGTTTATATTAAGGCCATCGCTTTTTCTTACGTTATTTATCTGCCATGTGTATAGATTTTCAGCACAAGTAAGATATTTACTATCCCCTGTTTTTTTATACATAGTTATCATGGGATAAATTGCATCTG
>JAZOMK010000108.1:0-5525 GCA_045653985.1 Clostridia bacterium
CTTTCTATTCCTTATTATCCCAATGCAACGATGAGTTGGGATCCGAGCCCAAGATGCTGTCAGAGTGATGTTTATGGTGATTATGGCTATCCTTTTACAGGAATACTTGAAATATCTCCTGAACAATTTGAGGATCAGCTGAATTCATTAAAAGAATATTTAAGCACAAAATCGGAAAAAGATAGAATTTTAACTATAAATGCATGGAATGAATGGACAGAAGGCAGTTATCTTGAACCCGATACCATAAACGGTTATAAATATCTTGAAGCAATTAAGAAAGTTTTTGGATAAAAAGTGCTTATATAGCACTTTTTTTCATATTATATAAAAATCTATTGTAACTTTTCAACGTTTTTGATATAATAATATCATTAAATTGAAAGAGGAATTTAAAATGATAAAACTTGATGATTATAAAAACAAAAATATTCACTTTATCGCTATTGGCGGGCACAGTATGTGTGGTCTGGCTGAAATTTTACATAATTGGGGTTTTACTGATGTAAGCGGGTCTGATCGTTCAGATAGCGATGCTCTTCAGCGTCTTAAATCAATGGGAATAAACGCAACAGTAGGGCATAGCGTTGATAATGTTAAAAATGCGTCGTTGGTTGTATATTCGGCAGCTATCCCCAAAGATAACGTTGAAAGAGCATATGCTGAAAATAATGGTATACCTTGCATTGATAGAGCCGCTATGCTTGGTTTAATTTCTGCTAAATGCAAGAAATGTATAGGTATTTCAGGTACACATGGTAAAACAACAACAACCTCAATGATTTCTGAAATTTTCTATCGCTCTGGTACTGAACCTACTATTCATATCGGCGGTGTTCTTCCCACAATCGGAAGCAATGTTTATACAGGCAATGATGAGTTTTTTATTACAGAAGCTTGTGAGTATGTTGATTCTTATTTAACTTTAAAACCTCATATCGCAGTTGTATTAAATATTGACTCCGACCATCTTGATTATTTTAAAACAGTTGATAATATTGTTAAATCATTTACAAAATACTGCCAGCTTGTTGATGAAGATGGCTATGTTGTTGGTTGCTATGATGATGCACGTACGCTTAATATGATGAAAAATTGTGCCAGAAGATACGTTACTTACGGTTTTTCAAAAGAAGCTGATTATCATGCTGAAAACGTAAAATATTCCGATGACGGCTATCCAAGATACGATATGTTTAAAGGAAATGAACTTCTTGCTCACGTTGAATTATCAGTTATAGGCGAAGTAAACGTGTTAAATTCAATGGCATCAATTATTTCTGCCCTTCTTTGTGGTTTAAGTTTAGAAGATGCGCTTAACGGTGTAAAAATGTATACCGGTGCAGGTAGACGTTTTGAATATCGTGGTTCATATAATGGCGCTAAAATTTATAACGATTATGGACACCATCCTGAAGAAGTTGCCGCAACCATCGAAGCAACAAAACACGTAAAAAAGAATAGACTCTGGCTTATTTATCAGCCTGCTTTATTTACACGAACAAAAGCTCAGTTTGATAGGCTTGTTGATTGTTTCCATAATGCTGATAAAACTGTTTTAATTGATGTATATGGGGACAGAGAACCCTTCGATCCAACAATTAACTCAAAAATGATTGTTGATAAAATCATTGAAAAGTATAATGATGATTGTATCTATATTCCTACAATGGAGGAATGTGGTGCATACTTAAAAACACAACTTCAGCCTGATGATCTTGTTTTAATTATGGGCAGCGGTACTGTTGATATTTTAGATAAATTCATTCTTAATTAAAAGGGGATTTTTAATGAATATTTGCGTATATGGCGCAGCAAGTAATGCGATTGATAAAAAGTATATAACAGCAGGGGAAGAACTTGGCGAGAAAATTGCAAAACGCGGACATTCATTAGTTTATGGCGCGGGTGCAACGGGGATGATGGGCGCAGTTTCCCGCGGAGTTGAAAAGCAAAATGGTTCAGTTACCGGTGTTGTTCCTGATTTTTTTACCAACGAGGAAGTTCTTAATGTTGATTGCACAAAACTTATTCGTACAAAGACAATGCGCGAACGCAAGCAAATTATGGAAGATTTATCTGATGCCTTTATTGTTACACCTGGCGGTATCGGTACTTTTGAAGAATTTTTAGAAGTTTTGACTTTAAAACAACTGAATCGACATAACAAACCAATAGTTTTATTCAATGTCGATGGCTTTTATAACGGCATGATCTCGATGCTTGATGAAGCCATAAACGGTAACTTTATAAATGAGGAGTGCCGTGAAATGTATCCTGCGTTTGAAACTGCTGATGCAATTCTTGATTATATTGAAAATTATAAAGAAATCGACTTATCAAAAATGAAAGTTTGATGAGTATAGGTGATTATTCAAAACGTTATAAATAGATATAAAAAAAGTAGGGTTAATAAAAACCCTACTTTTTTTGTTTATTTTTTACCTAAAGTAACATCCCAGTTTGCTAAGTATTGTTTTAAAATAAGTTGATCCTTTTTATTGATAAAACCATCATAGTAAACGTCAGCTGCTTGTTCATTGATTGTAACATCTAAATCAGCGATATACATCTGAATTAAAAGTTCATCTTTCTTGTTTACAGCGCCATCTTCGTTAAGATCTCCATAAATAAGTTGAGGACCAAAGACATTTTCTATTGCTTTGCTTAATGCGTCAATACGTTCAGTATTTACTGCGTTCGTACCATCTGCATTTTTAACTACGTTGTTGTTTCTGTCAACTTTAAGCGTGGGGCAGAGCCAACCGCCTTCATCATGTTCATTCCAAGCATAGGATAATACAATGTTGGTTTTAGCCGCAGAAGATGTTGATGTATAAGTAAGTACGTTTTCGATGTGTGCCTGAAGTTCGCTTGCAGTTGGTTGAAGTGAATAAAGGTTTGCATAAGGCTTTTCGCTATTGTTTGTTGCGTTGGGGTCGCCATCAACCCATGAAACGCCTGTTTCAATACGAGCTCTTGTATCTCTGCCTGCTGTAAAGGCGGGGATAAAGTCAACGTTATTGGTATTGCAAAAACTTGCTACTGTATTTATAGTATTTTCGCAGTTTTGCGCAAGAGAAGAATAAGTCTGACCAGTTGTTGATGCGCCAATGCCATACCAGGAAATTGCATCAATATCTTTTGTAAGTAGCTGTGTATTAGGCGAAGATGTCATTGCAACAATGTAAAGCGCTTTTTCAACACCTGCGTTTGCAGCACCTTGACGGAGTTCCATTACTTCTTCAGCAGTCCATTCACCAACACCATAAAGGAATATTACTGGTCTTCCATCAATGGTAAGAAAGCAAGAATCTAACATTGCAGAATACAGTTCCTGCATGGTACGACGTGAGTAAATGTTGCTAAGAATTGCAGACATTTTGATAGTATCCTTTTTACTGCTTTCAAGGTGGAACTTTCTTGGTTGGCTCATAGGATCTGTCGTCTCGTACCAACAATAAGCATAATAATCCAAACCGGCATCAACTGCGTATTTTGTTTCTTCTTCCCATCTTTCGAGAGTGTATTCAGGGAATGCGATTGTTCCATCGTCATTTACTATTGAGAAATAAGGTGCTTGTCCGTGATACTTTTTAGGTGAGAGAACTCTTGCAACCTGTGATGCAGGATCAGTTCCATCATGTGTGCTTTCTACAAAAGCATCCCAACGAATTGTGCCAACAAGTGTTTGGTTAAAACGTGAAACAGCAGTTTTTTCTGGAATTGGTGTGTTTTCGATTTCGTTTATAACGTGCATTGTTGTGCCAAGATATATATCATCAATATAAATTGTATCAATATACTTTGAAAGACCATCAAAACAAAGATACCATGGTTCTGTTGACGAAAGGTCGCTTAAGGTAATATCGAAAGAAAATGTTATTGTTGTCCATTCTTCTTTAACTGATGATACTAAACCGATTGAACAATAGGGCTGTCCTTGAATTGTACAAAGAGAAAGGCCATTGGCTGTTGAGGTACGAATGCGTAACGTTGTGTTACCTAAATCGCTTCCGGTATATATTTTAAATGAACCATAGATTGTTGTTGCCTTATTTACGTTTTCCTGAATATATTTTCTTATATCAAATCTGCAAGATGCGTATGATACGTTTGGAATATTATAATATTCCAGTACTTTGCCCAAACCATCCGGGTTGTCAACGACAGCTAAATCCCCACCTGAAAGTATAGAAAAGTTGTGTGTGCCATCCTCGAATCTTGAATAATTTTCAGGTATGAAGTTAATTGCCTCAGCATCTGTTTTATCTTCATCAAAGTAATCATCAGAAGGAGCAACTGTGCCGATATAAACGTTATCTACATAAATTGTACCTGCTGTACTTGCTAAACTATCAAAACAAAGATTCCAATATTCTGTTGAAGAAAGATCGTTTTTTGTAATATCAAAAGAAAATGTAACGGTGGTCCATTCTTTTGCTTTTGTTTTAAAGCTTGTTAATGTGCAATAGGTTCCGCCTTCTTTGGTACAAAGTGAAAATATATTGGATGCTCTGGTTCGTATACGTACAATACCATTTGATGCATTATCAGTATATATTCTTAATGAACCGTAAATTGTTGTAGCATCGCTTACGTTTAATTGTATACTTTCTCTTATATCGAGTGTGCATGAAGCGTATGATTTATTAGATGGAATATCATAGTATTTTAATACCTTTCCATTACCATCAGGATTATTTACAACTGCTACAGCTCCGCCTGACATCGTAGACCAACTATGTACACCTGATTCAAATATTGAGTTCTTGTCAGGAATAAAGTTGTTACCTTGTACTGCGGTTGTGCTAAATGATACCTGCATTACAAAAAAAGCAGCCAACAATAAAACAGCAAAAATTTTCTTCATATTTTATAGCTCCTTTAGAAATTTTTTTGCTTCTTTCCTACTTTTAAATATTATAACATTTTTTTCTTTTTCTTGCAATAGCGTTTCGTAGTATTTTTTTCTGTTATTTTTATTGAATTTTATTATTGAAATATATAATTCCCATTTGTGTTTATCAAATTTTTCAGGACAATATCCGCCCATATCATCTCTTGTTTTTCCGTAATGTTTAAACACACGTTTTGTTGCGCCCCACAAGCAAGAAACAGTAGGTAAATCAAAATAGAAATCAGTATCACATTCTTTTTAACGAAGTGGAAGAGTGCGGTCATAATTTCCGTCAATTATCCAACTTTCTTTTCCTAATTCTTCTTCTAAAATTTTATCAAATTTTTCTCTTGAAATATGATGCCATTTCCCACACCAAAATATTTTATCAAGATGTACTATAGGAAGATTTAATTTCTTTGATAATGCCTTTGAAAAGGTAGTCTTTCCGCCTCCTGCATTACCGATGTCAATGATTTTTTGCATAATTAATCCTTTATGAATATTTTTTTGTAATTATATCAAATTTTCAAAAAGATTTCAATATCTTTTGTTTTGTAAAGTTATAGGACAGGAGAAAAAATTTCCTGCCCTATAAATGTTAATTCATTTTGTAAACCTTATT
>JAZOMK010000109.1:0-2301 GCA_045653985.1 Clostridia bacterium
GTTTTCGTCCATGGCACTGCCTGATACAAACTGAAAATTAACGTTTACGGCATTATCCAAATTTTCAAGGGTAATGCTGTTTATGTTTACATCTTTTTGCTCACTTCCGCCTGAAACAGCAGGTTGTGGTGAATTAACAATATTGGTATATGGAGGATTTTCAGGCACGCTATCAGGCTGTTTTGGCAAAACGATTATACATACCGCTATTACAGCAACAAGCACAACGGCACATATACAAATTATCAATTTTTTATTTGTCTTCTTTTGCTTTTCCTTCATATATTATACTCCTTTAAAATACTGATTCCAGCACATTAAATATAATATTATTGTTAAATAACAGTTTACCGAAGAATGATTCCTGAATAAGCATATTTATATTATCTAAAGGAAGTACCGACATAAAAATCGGGATAATTGCAAAGATTACCCAAATGGCAACCAATGACTGTACAATGCCGAAGCCACCGCCAAGAACCTTATCAAAATGCCTTAATACGGGCAATTTTGCAACGTAGTCAACAAAGCCGATAATAAACAGGCACACGAGCCTTACTGCAAAGAAAATTATAAGGAAGCTTATAAGGCTTATACTTAAATTTATAAGCGTCTGATTAAAATAATCACTTAACGTTGTGATACCTAAATGTGCAAAGGCGTTATTGCTGATATTTTCAACCATCATACCTTCAACCGGTCCAGGGATGCCTGAAGTTGAAAGTATGCCTTCGATTCTTTCCATACCTATCTCTGCTACATCAACATTGGCAACGGACATATCGCTTAACTTCTCTGCACCTGCGGTAAAAACGAGAAGTGTACTGCCAAGTTCTGTTTGCTGAATATAAGAGCTGAGCCCTGAATAAGTAAGCAATGCAACACCCCAGGCAATTACGTAGGAGAAAAGGCTTAATGCGCTGACAAGAAAGCCTTTATACCAGCCTAGGATAAAACCAATGACAAATATACAAAAAATGCCAAGATCTACAATGTTCACAAAACTCCTCCTTTAATCATCATATCCATAACGATAAACGTCATTACCTGACTGAATTATCGCATAACCTTCCCCCTGAATTACGTTATCAATTCTTACGGGGAATCTGTACTTTGTAACTTCACCGTCAGAGGGATCAATCTTATACATAAAATACTCACTGAAGCCGTAATAATATTCTTCACTTATAGTAACAAAGTTGAGTTTTTCTTCGCACTTGATATCAAGAACGCCTTTCTCACCTATTGCTTTTATTTTGCCATCATTATTTAAAAGTATATGCACATTTTTATCAATCTTACCGCAAGCAACAACATCATAGCCATTTACGGTATAATCTTCATGAACTGAACCTGTATAGTCGCAATCGCGTACCATTATTTTTTCAGTACCGAAGATATAACAGATTTTATCATCAAAATACGCATCGTACATCATCTGGCTGTCATCGGTAAAGGTAACTGTCTGCGTCTTTTCAGTATCATACTTATAAGTTGAAAGCTGATATCGCGGTCTGTAGCCGGAATTTTCAACTGAAATTACCCATACGCTGTTTTTTGCATACACACCAAAGCGGATGTTTGTGCCGTTTACTGAAGAAAGGATGCGGTCAATTTCTTCACCTGTGCCGTTAAGAATTATGGTATCATCAGAATTACTGAGGCTTACAGCAATAAGCTTATCACTTAACGTAACTGCGGAAATGTTTTTATCAAACTCTTTGCTGAAAACGAATCTGCCGTCTTTATCAATTACCTGAAGTTTTTTGCCTACCGCTACGCCAACTTTGTTTTCGCCTGCGTAAAGCTTCATTTCAGGAACTGTGCCTTCATAACCCCACATTACCTCGTTGCGGTCATCAACATAAAAAATCTGATTATTGCTGTTATCAATATACACCGCACCGCCTGCAAAAGCCATATAATTGCTGTTGCTGTTAAAAGGCAACAGTTGAAGTTCATCCTTATCAACGCTTTTGGTCTTTCCTGAAAGGAACACGCACAATAATACGATTACAAGCACTATGGCTGTTACAATTAAAATAGCCGGTATGTAATTTACTATATCAAACCTTTTCCTTGTTTTTATAACCTTCATATAAAACCTCACAATATGGCACTATAATACCATTATATTATAGATTATACCACACATCTTTAATAAATACAAAGAAAAAATAAAAAAAGGCAAAAATTTTTCGCCTTTTTTGCAAATAATTATTAAATTTTGCAATATAAACAAGAAATCATTATTTTACTTTTGCAAATATTATCTTACCTGCATTTGTCTGTAACAAGCTT
>JAZOMK010000110.1:0-15115 GCA_045653985.1 Clostridia bacterium
TTGATTTTTTCATCACCGCAAATGTAATATAGTGCCGAATCAAACCTAAAAGTACCTGATTCACCTTTAAGCACGTTCAATTCCTTTGCGCCTGCTTTCATTAAATCGTCATCTATTTCAATATTAGGTGTAACGTATAAATTGTTATATTTTATGCCTAAAATAGTATTTTTAAAGTTATCAACATCCTCTTTATCGGTGAGAATCAGAACGTCAATTTCATTCATGCACTTCGAAATATAATTTCTTTGCAAATAGTAATATTCGCCTTCAATGCCTACAACATAATTTTTGCCGTCTTCAATAATCACAACGCCATCAGTGTTTTCATGATTTATCACACCGATTTTTACGTTGTTATTGTGGAAAACCGCTGTACCTATCCACACAATGGGAAGAATTATAAGCATTGCGCCAACAACATACCTTTTCCTTAAATGCACGAATCTTGAAAAAAATACAAGACCTGCAAAAAGCAAAAGCATTATAAATAGCGGAAATATTTTAAATTCAATAAACGGCACATTTCCAAGCCACGATGCAATTTTTATCATGTATGCCATCATTGCACCCGGCACTTTTAAAAGTACACCTGCAGGTGCCCATAAAAATGCAGGAATCAAAAAGATAAAAGTAAGCGCAAGCACCAGCGATGCAACGGGTACAAGCAACATATTTGCTATTACCGAAACAGCTGACACCGTTCCGAAAAAATACAACTGAACAGGCAACGTTGCAACGGTTGCGCCTATGGTAACAAGTAAACTGTTTACCATTCCGCGAACTATTTTCGGTCTTTTTATAAATTTTTTTGATATCCACACTATGCCAAAGCACGCAGAAAAAGACAAGATAAAGCCTACGTCAAAAAGGCGGAGAGGCTCTATTGTAAGAATTATACAGCCTGCAAAGCACAAGGAATTAAGGGAATCATACCTTTGACCGTAAACTATTGAAAGTTGCGCAACAAGCGCCATTATACACGCCCTTATAACGGAGGACGTACCGCCTGCAAAGCATCCGTAAAATATAAGGAACAAGAAAAGCAAGATAAAGGAAAGCTTTTTTGTTCTTAACCATTTTAAAAGAAACAACAATACGCCTAAAATAATACTTACGTGTAATCCTGATACCGCCAGCAAATGGGAAGTTCCGCACCTTGAAAAGATATCTTCTACATGGTCATAGATATATCCTTTTTCACCGCTGACCATAGCATAAATTACGCCTGCACTATCATCATCAAAGGCATTTAAGAAAATTGTATGGCGGGTTTTATTTCTTAAAATTCTAAAAAAGTAATTTTTGTCTACATCATCATTTATAAGATTATATTTATCGGTTTCAATGTAGTAACTGTCTTCTTCAATACGGGCAGGCTCGTAAAAATAAACCTTTCTGTTTGAGTTAGGCTCAGCCTTTCCCGTAACCTCCACAGTATTGCCTTCTTTAATACTAAATTTTGATTCTTCATAATTTAGCAGATACACGCTTACCTTGAACCTTCCGAGTTCTTCATGGTCGCAATCTTCAAGTATAAGCCAGGTTTGGTTATCCTCTTCAATAACTGAAGTAACCTTGCCTGTTATCGTTACGTTTTCATATGATTTTTCTGCTATAGGGTACATACCCACAGTTATAACGATAAAGGCAGATATAACAAGGGACATTATGGCCGCAAGCCTTATTTTAAATAAAGCAAGGCTTAGTATTAAGCATACCAATGCTATTACCATAGCAAAAGGCACTTCTATGCCTATCTGAATCCCAAGAATAATCGCTATAAATATATAACAAAAGAATCTTTTTCTCATTGAATTCCTTTAGTAAATTCGGTAGGTAATTTTAAAAGAGGTTCATCGGTTTTTATATATCCTGCAATGGTTGTGCGCTTTTGCCCCTCTTCCAATAAAAGGGCGTTTGACGTACCGGTGCAGTTGCAGGCTACGGATATAAGCGAATATATAAGCGCATACTCTTTCTCCGCAGAAGTTAATGATGTTTCATAATAAGTAAAAAACTCTTTACTTAAATTTATTATTACGGTATTATCCTTAATCGCCACGTTTTTTACAAGATTTTCGCTTTGACGGAACCCTGGGTTAAGCATCTGCAAGTATTCAGTAACAAAAGCCTTAACGTCGCCACTACCAGGCATTGAAGAAACAAGCATTTTGGTACGTACAATTTCATTGCCCTCAATATCGGGCGCAAAAACTTCTACAACGCTGCGTATTTTTGAGAAATAATCGGTAATTGATTCATCAATTTTTATTTTTTCGTTGCCCTGCGGATCTCTTACCGTAAGCCTTAAAGTGTTGATTTCAGAATAAAGGCTATCTAAAGTGCTTATAAGGGCATATGGCGCAAGCCAGCCCGTTGGGCAAGTCCATTGCTGGGGGCATACAAGTTCAACGTAAACTATGCCTTTTTTGCCATCATAGGCAGGCTCGCCGGAAAGCATAAAACCGCTGGGGAAAATAGTTGTACTTTCTGCAAGCAACTGCGAAACAAGTGCCGAAGCATATTTACCTTCGCGCACCGTTATGTTATGCACTTTTGGTATAATGTAATTGCCGGTTTCGTCGCCTGCGTAAATTGCACCATAGAAAGTTTCAATAGGCGCTTTTTCATTATTTTCGTGATGAAGATAATGATTTTTAAGTGTTTGAATTGATGCTGTATACTGCGAAATAAGCATTATGGGGTGGTCAGGTTGCAAAGTTATCTGATTGCCTTCAACAGTAATATTTACAAATGAAATCTCCGAAAGCCCGGTATAAGTAGATGCAAGTACCGAAACGCAGGCAATAAAATTATCCTGAGGCATCTCGTTAAACTGCCACGACATATCAATATAAAGGATGTTATCAACAAGCATTATATTTCGGCAAGAAATACCGTCAGAAAAAGGCGAAACATAACCTTCCTCCGTACCTGAGATAAGCGAATTCATTATCTCGGTATAAATGTTGCCCTTTGTATCAATAGGCTGTGAAAATGCCAAAATATCAGTTAAATCGCTGTTGGGATAATAGAGAGTTATCCACTTTGTTTGCTCGCTTGGCATTTCATAAGGTTTTAACGCTACCTTGATTTTTTCCTTTACATATTCAGGCTCATTGGCACAGCTGCAAAAAAGCATTGAAACTAAAAGAACAAATACCACTATAAGCTTTTTCACTGATTTACCCCCAAATGAGCCATAAGGCTATCGTAATTTATAAGCCAAGCTCTGCCTGAATAAGTCATTTCAAGGGGAACGTTTGATACAACGTAACTTGCAGAATCTCTGCGCAGTTTAAAGGATACCTGCACCATTGCAGTTTTGCCGTCCTCGGATATGGTATAGTTATCCTCAACGGTTATTTCATCCATCATAATGTTAAGATAGTTAAATTCCTGAGACATTTCCTCCAAAAGCGGTACGGAATTGCCAAGATATCTGTATAAATTTGACCATTGACGCATGGAATAATATTTAAGCCCTATTTTTGCAACGTTTGAGGGTGTAAGTAAAAGGCTTGTGTTTCTTGAAAGTGGGCCTAATGGTGTTGAATTAAGCTGATCCTTTACAATGCCCATTTCATAGGAATCAGGTCTTACTGCGGCACCGTCATTTTCAATATAGAACTGCACGTAAGAATGGTTGCCCATTTCGCACACCGTATTTACTATTGAATATATGGCAAGGCTTCTGTTAAGGCGTGTTTCTTCATCGTTCGCGCCCTTTGTATCATCATAAAAGCCATCGCTTAACGTTACGTAAAGATAGCCGTTTTCGGATTCAACCGAAATAAGCTCAGTTTCACCTTTAAAGCAATAAGTAAGTTCAGGCCTTTGCCCTAAAGAGTCAGTTAAAAGTGCCGAAATCGCATAAAATTCAGGCTGTTCATAGTTGGTTGTTTCCACGTTTAAAGGATAACGCAGAAGCATAGGCTCATCATAATAGCGAAAATATAAAGGCATAACCAATGATGATGACGTTCCCGAATCCTGCACAGGAGGAATGGCATCGCCTGTGGTCTGATTCATATAACTTGAAGTACATCCGCAAGCAAAAAGAACTATAGCGCACATAAAAAATGCAAAAAGTTTTTTCATAAAAATCCTCCTTTATTGATTAAGCGGCAAAGTAATGGTAAAGGTAGTGCCATGACCCGGCTCACTTTTTACTTCAATTATTCCGCCATGTTGTTCTATTATCTGTTTAACAATGGAAAGACCTAAGCCCGTACCGCCTGCCTGACGTGAACGTGCCTTGTCAACACGATAGAATCGTTCAAAAATCCTTGAAAGATCTTCCGGCGAAATACCGATACCTTGGTCAGCAACGGTTACAACAGCATTTGAGGCATTCTGGGTAAGGTTTACTTTTACCGTTGTGTTTTCAGGCGAATATTTAATGGCATTATCAATAATATTGGTAAATACCTGATTAAGCCTTAACTCGTCGCCTCGCAATAAAACATCAACGTACTCATAAGAAATTGTTATATGCTTGTTTCTTGCAAGAGGCGAAACCGTACCTGTAATATGTTTTATCATCTGGGCAAGGTCAACATCGCCAATTACAAGGGTATCCATGCCCTTATCGGTTTTAACAAGCGTCAACAAATC
The DNA here is from genome assembly GCA_045653985.1 of Clostridia bacterium. GTDB lineage: Bacteria > Bacillota > Clostridia > Christensenellales > QALW01 > UMGS1322. Next base: position 4,621 of record JAZOMK010000110.1, read on the forward strand.
ATTGATTACAAGTGAAAGTCTATCAACCTCGTTGTTGATATCATTCATAAACTCTTTATAAAGTTCAATGGGTGCATCAGGTTGCGTAAGCAAGGATTCTGACAAAATCTTCATTGATGCAAGGGGCGTTTTAAGTTCGTGGGAAGCATCGGAAACAAACTGATTTCGCGAAGCATCAAGATTTTCAAGTTTTTCCGACATCATATTAAAGGCTTTTGCAAGTTCGCCAAACTCAGCAATCTCCTTTTCATCAACACGCACAGAAAAATCACCGCTACTCATTTTGCCTATGGCGCGGTTAAATTTGCGGATTGACAAGGTAAGCATGTTACTTGTGTAGAAAGTTATAAGGGATACAACCAGCGCAAAAATGCCGCTGAAAATGCCAAGCCACAAAGTAACCTGATTTACGTTATCAACAATATCCTGCACAGGCGCACAAAGCACAAGCACGCCCTTTTGCTGTTCGGAAGATATTACCGCCTGAGTATAATAGGCACTCCAATATTTGCCTGATGATTTATTAAGATATTCATTATCTTTTGTAATTGATTCTTCCGTCAATTCCTGACGATGATAGCCTACATCAGACTCTTTTTCGCCATTTAAAACTGACTGTATTTCCTCTGAATAAGGCGTTGTACCGTTAAGTGTGCAGAAGGAATCTGCCTGAACACAACCTGAGGAATCAATAAAAAGCATCCTGCCGTTACCTTCCGTTGCATACGAAGATAAAACCCCGTAAATAAGATCGGGGTCCATGTCCTCCATATATGGTAAAAGCGCAGATGCACAGCTTTTTAATGTGGTTTTTTGTTCCTGATATCTTGTTTCAAGGAAGTATTTTCCTAAATAAGTGGTTACGGAAAGGGTTATTATTGCAAGCACCGTAACAACGATGGCAGTATACGTAACGCCAAAAATAATATTAAGTCCCGGCTTATTTTTCCGCAAAGTAGTACCCTACACCCCATTTGGTGTAAACATATTCAGGCTGATTCTGGTCGCCTTCAATTTTTTGGCGAAGTCGGCGGATATGTACGTCAACAGTACGGATATCACCTGAATAGTCCTTCCATATAAGCTCTAAAAGGTCTTCACGACGGAACACCTTTCCGGGGTTTGTTACAAGCAATAAAAGAATATCAAATTCCTTTGCCGTAAGCTCAATTTCAACGCCCGAAATATTTACGGTGCGCTTGTCCTTATCCATAATAAGCTTTTTAACGCGCACTTCGTTTAATGAAGATGTAGCACTATTGGTTTCTGTTCTTCTTAAAAGATTTTTCATTCTTGCCTTTAACTCCTGCACGTTAAAGGGTTTTGTCATATAATCGTCAGCGCCTTCTGTAAGACCTTCGATTTTATCTTCATCAGCCGATTTTGCAGTAAGCATGATGATGGGAATCATTGAAGTCTGGCGGATTTTATGGCACACCTCAGTACCGCTGATGCCGGGAAGCATAACGTCCAACAAAATGATATCAAATTCAGCATTTAAGAACTTTTCAAATGCCTCTTCACCGTTATATGCACAGTCCGTTTCATAGCCTTCCTGCTCAAGGCTAAATTTAAGACCTTTAACAATTAAAGGCTCATCATCAACAATAAGAACACGTTTTGCCATAAAAAATCTCCTTCAGTAAACTACATATAATTATAGCACACAGCCACTCATTTTACAACAGAAAATTGTAATATTTTTGAAACATAATGCCCTTGTAAAAATATTTTTTTATAAAAAAGTATTGACAAGTAAAAATCGCGGTGCTATAATAAATTTCAACAACTGAATAGTTGATTAAATGCGTTGATCAAAAAGTAGTAGGTTGGAAAGAACCTTGAGAGAGTTGCCGATTGGTGCGAGGCAATGGGGGCGTCCTTCTCGAATTCCTTTTGTTAGCAGTGCTCTGAATAAGTTTTTTACTTTAGTAGGAAGCAACGGGTGTTCCCGTCATAGAACTATGGTATGTTTGTACCTGACAAGGTTGTCATTGTGAAATGGCAACGAACTGAGGTGGTACCACGGGATTGTCGATTTTCTCGTCCTCTGTTTCCTTATCGGAATGCGGAGGGCGTTTTTTTATCGCCTATCACACTCCGAAGTCTTGTCCAAAACAAAATAAAATCAAACAGAAAGGGTGTAAAAAATGGAACAAAACTATTTTCAAAAAGAAATCGAAACAATGAGCCGTGAAGAAATGAAAAAACTTCAATCAGAAATGCTCGTAAAGCAGGTAAAGCACGTTTACGAAAACGTACCTTACTATAAAAATCTTATGGATGAAAAGGGTGTTAAACCTGAAGATATCAAAAGTATTGATGATCTTCACAAATTGCCTTTCTTGCAGAAAAGCGATTTAAGAGATGCTTATCCTTATGGTCTTTTAGCAACTCCTTTAAAAAATTGTGTAAGAATCCACTCAACCTCCGGCACAACAGGCAGACGCGTTGTTGCTTTCTACACACAAAAAGATATTGACCTTTGGAATGATTGTTGCGCACGTGCTATCGTTGCAGCAGGCGGAACAAATGAGGACGTTTGTCAGGTAGCATACGGTTATGGCTTGTTTACAGGTGGCTTTGGTCTTAATGGTGGTAGCCAAAAGGTAGGTTGCCTTACACTTCCTATGTCATCAGGTAATACTGAAAGACAGATTCAATTTATGATGGACCTCAATGCTTCAATTCTTTGTTGCACACCTTCATATGCCGCATATCTTGGCGAATCTTTAAAGGAACAAGGCTACACAGCTGATACTATTCCGTTAAAAGCAGGTATCTTCGGCGCTGAACCCTGGACGGAAGAAATGCGCAAGAATATTGAAGAAACTTTAGGCATCAAGGCTTACGATATTTATGGTCTTACCGAAACAACAGGCCCCGGTGTTGCTTTTGAATGTTCTGAGCAGGCCGGTATGCACGTAAACGAAGACCACTTCTTTGCTGAAATTATCGATCCTGATACAGGCGAGGTTCTTCCTGAGGGTGAAAAGGGCGAGCTTGTTTTCACTTCACTTGATAAGGAAGCATTCCCTCTTTTACGTTACCGCACACGTGATATCTGCGTTCTTTCACGTGAAAAATGTTCATGTGGCAGAACCTTAATTAAAATGGCTAAGCCTATGGGCAGAACTGACGATATGCTTATCATCCGCGGTGTAAACGTGTTCCCAAGCCAGATTGAAACCGTACTTCTTAACGAAGGCTATCAGTCTAACTACCAGATTGTTGTTGACCGTGTTAAGAACACCGATACTTTTGAAGTAAACGTTGAAATGACACCTGAACAGTTCACCGATAAAGTTGGCGAAATTCTTGCAATGGAAAAATCTCTTTCAAATGCAATGAAAACGATGCTTGGCATTAACCCCGCTGTTCACCTTGTTGCACCCAAAACTATCGCAAGAAGCGAAGGCAAGGCTGTTCGTGTAATTGATAAAAGAAAACTTATATAATTCAGAGAGGTAAAAAGTTATGGCTATTAAACAATTAACCGTATTTGTTGAAAATAAGCAGGGCGCTCTTGTTACAATAACCGATATTCTTTCCAAACACAACATCAACATCAGGGCGCTTTCCATCGCAGAAACTCAGGATTTCGGCATACTTCGTCTTATTGTAAATGATGAAATTGCTGCTGAAAATATCCTTACCGAAAAAGGCTATTTAATTAAAACTACTGATGTTATCGGTGTTAAAATCAGCGATGCACCGGGCAAACTTTCAGATGCACTTAAAGTCCTTGACGAAAACAAAATCAACATGGAATATCTTTATGCTTTTATGGCACGCACCGAAAAACACGCTTACGTTGTTATCCGCGTAGAAGATAATAATGCCGCAGAAGCCGCCCTTACAGCAGCAAACTTCAAGCTTATAACCGAGGCAGATATCTGCAAATTATAATGTGCAGTTTTACTGATGAAAATATAAAAAACTGCAACTATATTTCCTAAACAATCCTAATCAACAAACAAAAACCTTGCATTTCTGCAAGGTTTTTGTGTTTGCAACGAATTATTCTAACGCGCACTTTATTTTTACCGCGAATGAGAGTTCGACAAACACTACAAGTTAAAATATTTAACCGCGCACTTAACGAGTTCAAAAACGTTGCAAGTCAAGGCATGGGCGGTTAATTGGGAAGGAGCTTACATTAGCGTAAGTGACTGAGCAATTATACCGTCCATAACGCAGAAAACAAAAAGTCCTGCAAAAATGCAGGGCTTTTGTGTTTGCAACGAATTTTGTACTCGTTATTTATTAGTCGATGATGGATGAAACAATACCAGCACCAACAGTTCTGCCGCCTTCACGGATAGCGAAGTGGAGACCTTCTTCGATAGCGATTTCTGTGATAAGCTTAATGCTCATTGTGATGTTATCGCCAGGCATAACCATTTCTACACCTTCAGGAAGTGTTACAACACCTGTTACGTCTGTTGTTCTGAAGTAGAACTGAGGTCTGTAGCCGTTTAAGAAAGGTGTATGACGTCCGCCTTCTTCCTTCTTAAGTACGTATACTTCGCCCTTGAATTCTGTGTGGGGGTTGATTGTGCCGGGTTTGCAAAGAACCTGACCTCTTTCGATTTCGTCTCTCTGGATACCACGGAGAAGAACACCGATGTTATCACCAGCCTGAGCTTCGTCAAGAAGCTTTCTGAACATTTCAACACCTGTTACTACTGTGCTTCTCTTTTCTTCGGTAAGACCAACGATTTCTACTGTATCCTGAACCTTAATTGTACCTCTTTCTACTCTACCTGTAGCAACTGTACCACGGCCGGTGATTGAGAATACGTCTTCAACAGGCATAAGGAAAGGCTTATCTGTTGCACGTTCGGGTGTGGGGATATAGCTATCTACTGCATCCATAAGCTCGAAGATTGCTTTGCACCAGTCGTTTGACTTAACGTCTTCGCCGTTCTGTGCTGCTTCAAGTGCCTGGAATGCTGAACCTTTGATAATCGGAATGTCATCTCCGGGGAATTCATACTCTGAAAGCATACCACGGATATCCATTTCTACGAGCTCAAGAAGTTCCTCGTCATCAACAAGGTCTGTCTTGTTCATGAATACTACGATGTAGGGAACGCCTACCTGACGAGCAAGAAGGATGTGTTCTCTTGTCTGAGGCATGGGGCCGTCTGATGATGCTACTACAAGGATTGCACCGTCCATCTGTGCTGCACCGGTGATCATGTTTTTAACATAGTCAGCGTGTCCGGGGCAGTCAACGTGTGCATAGTGTCTTGTTTCGGTTTCATATTCAACGTGTGATGTGTTGATTGTGATTCCTCTTTCTTTCTCTTCAGGTGCCTTATCGATAGCATCATATGCCATTGCCTGTGCACCGCCTACCTTTGAAAGGCAGGTTGTGATTGCTGCTGTAAGGGTTGTTTTACCATGGTCAACGTGACCGATAGTACCGATGTTTACATGGGGTTTAGTTCTTTCAAACTTACTCTTTGCCATTTTAAATTTCCTCCAATAATTTATTACTTGCTGATCTTTTCAGCAACTGATTTAGGTACTTCTTCATAGTGTGAGAACTGCATTACGTAGTTACCACGGCCCTGTGTACGTGAACGAAGGTCAGTTGCATAACCAAACATTTCGCTCAAGGGTACCATAGCGTGAAGGATTTGAACACCCATAACGCTTTCTGTACCTTCAGGACGACCACGACGAGCGCTGATGTTACCCATAACGTCGCCAAGATATTCATCAGGCATGGTAACTTCAACTTTCATCATAGGCTCAAGCAAGCAAGCGTCAGCCTTTTTAAGACCTTCCTTGAATGCCATTGAACCAGCAATCTTATAAGCTGCTTCTGAAGAGTCAACATCATGGTATGAACCATCAAGAAGTTCAACTCTAAAGTCAACAACTTCGTAGCCGTGAAGACCGCTCTTTGCAGCCTCTTTGATACCTGCATCAACAGCAGGTATATATTCTTTGGGAACAACACCACCAACGGTTTTGTTCTCGAATGAATAACCTACGCCGGGTTCTGTGGGGATCATCTTGATTACGCAGTGACCGTACTGACCATGACCACCGGACTGACGAATGAACTTGCCTTCCTGTGTAACTTCGCGACGGATTGTTTCCTTGTAAGAAACCTGAGGTGCACCAACTGTTGCCTCAACCTTAAATTCACGAAGAAGACGGTCAACGATAATTTCAAGGTGTAATTCACCCATACCTGCGATAATTGTCTGACCTGTATCCTGGTCAGTATAAGTCTTGAATGTGGGGTCTTCCTCAGCAAGCTTAACAAGAGCCATGGTCATCTTTTCCTGACCAGCTTTTGTTTTGGGCTCGATAGCTACGTTAATAACGGGATCGGGGAATTCCATTGATTCAAGAATAACACGCTGTGTTTCATCACAAAGTGTATCACCTGTTGTGGTGTCTTTAAGACCAACTGCAGCAGCAATATCACCTGCATAAACCTTTTCGATTTCTTCACGGTGGTTTGCATGCATCATAAGGATACGACCGAAACGCTCTCTCTTATTCTTAACGCTGTTATATACATATGAATCTGCATCGCAAGTACCTGAATATACGCGGAAGAAAGCAAGCTTACCAACAAAGGGGTCAGTCATAATCTTAAATGCAAGTGCTGAGAAGGGTTCTTCATCAGAAGCCTTTCTTTCAACAATCTCATCACTATCAGGAAGTGTACCCTTAATAGCGGGGATGTCAACAGGAGAAGGCATATAATCTACGATAGCGTCAAGGAGCATCTGAACGCCCTTGTTGTGATATGATGTACCGCAGAAAACGGGTGTAACCTTATTTGCGATAGTTGCCTTACGAAGTGCTGCTTTAAGCTCTTCGATTGTAGGAATTTCTTCCATAAGGAACTTCTCCATAAGTTCATCATCAGTTTCGCAGATACTTTCAACCATCATGTCATGATATTCCTGTGCCTTATCAACCATATCAGCAGGGATATCAACGATATCGATCTGTTCACCAAGGTTATCTCTGTAGATACGAGCCTTCATATCAAGAAGGTCGATGATACCTACGAAAGAATCCTCAGCACCGATAGGAAGCTGCATAGCAATAGCATTTGCATGAAGACGAGTCTTCATCATATCAAGAACGCGGTAGAAGTTTGCACCCATGATGTCCATCTTGTTAACGTAAGCCATACGGGGTACGCCATACTTAACTGCCTGATTCCAAACAGTTTCGGACTGGGCTTCAACGCCACCCTTTGCGCAGAAAACTGAAACTGCACCGTCAAGAACACGAAGTGAACGCTCAACTTCAACTGTGAAGTCAACGTGGCCGGGGGTATCAATAATGTTGATACGATGTTCCTTCCACTGTGCTGTTGTAGCAGCTGAGGTAATTGTGATACCTCTTTCTTTTTCCTGCTCCATCCAGTCCATTGTTGCGCCACCTTCATGGGTTTCACCAATCTTGTGGATTTTACCGGTGTAGTAAAGAATACGCTCGGTTGTAGTTGTTTTACCGGCATCGATGTGAGCCATGATACCGATGTTTCTTGTTTTTTCAAGTGTAAATGCTCTTGGCATAAATATTCCTCCCTACGAAAATTACCAACGATAATGAGCGAATGCCTTGTTGGATTCGGCCATCTTGTGGGTATCTTCACGCTTCTTAACACTTGCACCTGTGTTGTTTGCAGCATCAAGAATTTCAGCTGCAAGTCTTTCTGCCATTGTGCGCTCACCACGTTTGCGTGTGAACATTACAAGCCAGCGAAGACCAAGTGTCTGTCTGCGGTCAGGGCGAACTTCAATAGGAACCTGATAGTTTGAGCCACCTACACGGCGAGCTTTTGTTTCAAGCAAAGGCATAACATTTTCCATTGCTTCAGCAAAAACGTCTAAAGGCTCACGACCTGTCTTTTCCTTAATAATATCAAAAGCGTCATAGCATATACGCTGTGCTGTACCTTTTTTACCATCGTACATAACCTGGTTAATAAGCTTTGTTACAACCTTTGAGCCGTACATAGGATCCGGAAGCACGTCGCGCTTCTGCACGCCACCTCTTCTAGGCATATAAATTTCCTCCTTAAACTGTGTACCTTACTTTCAAGCAAGGTTAAACGATATTTTTTCTAAAATCATCGCTCCGTCAGCATACTCGGAGACTTGATAATACCTTTTGAAATAACTTTAAACGCAGCGAATGTTCAAATTTACTTCTTAGGTCTCTTTGCGCCGTACTTACTTCTTGCCTGCATTCTCTTAGCTACGCCTGCAGTATCAAGTGCGCCACGGATAATGTGGTATCTTACACCAGGAAGATCCTTAACACGGCCGCCACGGATAAGAACAACTGAGTGCTCCTGAAGATTGTGGCCAATACCGGGAATGTAACATGTACCTTCCATACCGTTTGCAGCCAATCTTACACGGGCAACCTTACGAAGCGCTGAGTTAGGCTTCTTAGGTGTCATGGTCTTAACGCTAAGGCAAACACCTCTGCGCTGAGGGCACTGCTGAAGAATAGGAGCTGAAGACTTATATGTGGTCTTCTTCCTGCCGTTTTTAATAATCTGATTAATTGTTGGCAATTTCTGTTTCCTCCTTCCTCGGAAAAATAGAATTTTTATTAATTCCGCAACCCTCGGAACTAATCACAAATGTCAGCTGCGGCAGCAGACGGAACCGCTATGCCGCAATCCTTGCCTAAGGCAACCATACTTTCAGCATAAGTAATGGAAACGCCTTTTTCATTTGCAAGGCATATTATCTTTTCGCGAAGATTTTTATCGGCATCAAGCGCAACGTAAACGCACTTAGCTTTGCCGTTTTCAAGGGCTTTTTGTACTTGTTTTACCCCCGCAACACGTTTCATACACCGTGTCCTTTCGCAAAAAATTGCATCCTATTAGGCATAATGCGTAGATATAATATACCAAATTTCAAAGAATGTCAAACGATTTTTGCATTTTTTTATAATATTTTTTACCCGCAATCGCCCACCACACAAGGGTTTTTGGGCGCACCACTATATGTTGTGGATACTATTTATGCCCACTACAAACTTGCATATTTTTTCGTTTGACAAAAAACAAAAAAGTGCATATAATAATAAAGAAGCTTCGAGGCGTAGCGCAGTTTGGTAGCGCATCTGGTTTGGGACCAGAGGGCCGCAGGTTCGAATCCTGTCGCCTCGACCAAACAAATAAGGACGGCAAATGCCGTCTTTATTTGTTTTTGGCGGCAGGATTCGAAGCTTGAGAAGGTACGTAACGTAAAAACGATTTTTTGCTTGCAAACTAATTCTGTACCGATATGCAATTTATATGACGGCTAAGCCGTCTTTGTTTGTTTTTGGTGATATATATAATAAGTGTTTAATTTTTAAGAAAAAATAACCCCCGAAGGATTTTCTTCGGGGGTTATGATTTTAATGGAATTCTAAATTAGTCTTCCTTGCGCTTTTTCTTAGCAACAACTACAACAGCTAAGCCAACGAAAGCGAAAGCTACTGTAGCAAGCATTGCTACGGGAAGAACGTCGCCTGTTTCTGTCTTGGAGCTCTTTGAGTAAACAGGTGAAATTGTCCAATATTTTGACTGGCTTGATGTAAGCTGTGAAACTGCCTTATAGTCAGCTGAGCTTACAGCAACAATCTTGAACTTTGTACCTGCAACAAGTTCGTTACCATTATCTTCGTTCTTAAGATCGAAACGATAGAAGAACTTATCAAGTGTAACGTCTACGTCACCAATGGAAACAGTCTTATCGTCATTTACTTCCATTGTGAAGCTTACTGTTTCGGTTGCACCGGGTTCGATTTCAATGGTTTCACCTGAGTTAGGTGCCTTCCATGAAGCCTTGCCGTCAACAGTAACAGTTGCCTGCATTGTGAAGTAAACCTTGATGGTTTCTGTACCGGTATTTGTGATTTCGAATTCCTTAGTGATTTCGCCATCCTTAATCATGCTTGATGTAAGAACGCCGGTATTTGTCTTTAAGTAAGTTGAGCCGGTTGTATCTTCCTTGAGTTCAAGTTCAACACCTGTTACAGTAGCAAGTGAGTAGCTTGAAACCTTCTTAACTGATACCTGGTCAATCTGATAGCTGTAAACGCCATTCTTGAATGCGCCGTTTGCGCCATCGAGACGAAGTGCAAGCTGGTATGCCATTGCAGCCTTTGCATGATTTGAATCATAAAGTCTAAGCATCTGCTTATACCAATCAGCTGTAACGTCGAATGTAACTGTGTACTTCTTCCAGCTCTTTGTCATATCGATTGAGCCACCGCCCCTCCAGGTATCGCCTGCGGCTGCGCCTGAACCGATTGCCTTAGCAACGTCAGCCTTACCAAGGTGAAGCTGTGAGTTAAGCATAATGCTGAACTTACCAGCCTTATCAGCCTTAGCGTAGAATGTAACTTCATACTTACCAGGGCCGCCGCCTAAGTAACCTTCTGCCTTATCGTAGATGATCCAAGGACCAAGATCGAAAGCAAGTGATTGATATTTGCT
>JAZOMK010000111.1:0-18940 GCA_045653985.1 Clostridia bacterium
TTTGATTCCAACTGCAGAGCACAAAAATATAACGTTGATTCACTTTTAATCCGCAAAGCGCCCTATATGTACGGCTGGGATATTATGCCCCGCACAGTTTCGGCAGGCTTATGGCGTCCTGTAAGCATCGTTTATAAGAACGTTGACCGTTTTGAGGATTACAGAATCTACACCAATCATATTGACGGTACTTTAGCAAAACTGACAGCAGACTTCCGCATTTTTACTGAAAAAGACGATTTTAAAGATTTTACCGTTAATATTAAAGGTGTTTGCGGCGAAAGCACTTTTGAATATAATCACAAGTTATTTTCAGCAAACGCAAAGCTTCATATTGACGTTGAAAATGCAAAATTCTGGTGGCCTAAAAACCACGGTGAACAGAATCTTTACGACACAACCTTTACCCTCTTCTATAAAGGCGAAGTGGTTGATACTGTTACATTAAAAGTCGGTGTACGTATTATTGACCTTGAACGTACATCCTGCTCAGGTGAAGATGGCACTTTCCGCTTTATTGTAAACAATAAGCCCATTATGTGTCTTGGTACTAACTGGGTGCCTACCGATGCTTTCCCATCCCGCCACGATGAATTTACTTTAAGAGGTCTTGAATTAACAAACGATCTTCAATGCAATATGATTCGTTGCTGGGGCGGTAACGCATATCCTACAGAAGAATTATACGATTACTGCGATGAACACGGCATTATGATTTGGCAGGATTTCTCAATGGCTTGCGGTGCTTACCCACAGGATGAGCGTTTCCAGACTCTTTTAAGAGAAGAAGCCGAAATTATTGTTAAAAAATTCCGTAACCACGCCTCTCTTGCACTTTGGTCAGGTGATAACGAGTGCGATTATATGTTTGTATGGGACAGACAATCCATTGACGGCAAAATGCTGCACCAGAAGAACCCCAATGACAACGTTTTAACAAGAAAGGTATTGCCTGATGTAATCCGTCGTGTTGACGGCACTCGCCCATTTATTCCATCATCACCTTACCTTGATAATGAAGCTTTTGCAACAAAAAAGCCTGCAGAGGATCATCTTTGGGGTCCACGTGATTATTTTAAAGGCGATTTCTACAACAAAAATTCAGTTTGTCATTTTGCATCAGAAACGGGTTATCATGGATGCCCTTCGCCTGCAAGTTTAAGAAGGTTTATTGGCGAGGATCACATCAATAATATCGGCGACGGCAAAGTTTGCAATGACAGCCATTGGCTTGTCCATGCCGCTTGCCCCGAAGCTTCTGTCCATTCACCCTGGGCATATCGTATTCCGCTTATGACACGTCAGGTTGAAAGGCTTTTTGGTTCATTTAATGACGATATTTCAACTTACGCATTAAAGAGCCAGATTTCACAAGCTGAAGCAGTTAAATTCTTTATTGAGCATTTCCGCATACAGAAAAATTACCGCTGGGGTATTTTGTGGTGGAACATTATTGATGGCTGGCCACAAGTTTCCGACGCTGTTGTTGACTGGTACGGCACTAAAAAACTTGCTTACAGTTATATTAAGCGTTCACAACAGCCCTTTAACATTATGTGTGATGAGCCTGATGAAAACGGTGAAATTACTCTTTGTGCAATTAACGACCGCTTAACAGATATTACTGTCAGCTATAAAGTTACAGAAGCTCTTTCAGGCAAAATTATGGCAGAAGGCAAGGCTACCGTTGGCTCTGATAAAAAGCTTGAGCTTGGTAAATTCAAAGAGAAAAACGGAGAGTATTATATTATTTCATGGCAAGGCGATGAAGATGGTACAAACCACTTTATTGGCGCAATCGGTGATAAGATAGATATTAACGATTACGTTGATTTTATGAAAAAAGCCGATTTCTATAAGGATTTAGAAGGGTTTTAAAGTAAAAAAGCGAGGATCTAAAAAATCCTCGCTTAAATTATTTAAAAAGATGCTTTCTGCTTTTAAAATACTTTATATTTGTAATTGTAAGTATAACCATAAGAACAACGTCAAATATTGCAATTAACAGCATATTTGATAAGGAAGTTTCGCCCATTAAATCCACCATAAAATCACTTATGATAAGCAAAATAATAAAGCCTGCAAGGTATATAAAGCTAAATGCTGCCTTAACGATATAAGATGTAATCAATAATTTTTTACCGTTTTCGCGCTTCTTAAAAAGCGGCAACCACGTAAGCAAGAAAAGTGCGCCCGAAATTATAAAGGTCATGCCGTAAACAAAATCCATAACATCCAATAAAACGCCTTCATGCTCAGCAACAAAATAATAAATATACTCAACATCATCACCATAAACGCGACCCGTAAGTATATTATACGCACAGATAAAATATATAAGCGCTATAGCAAACAAACCAAAGTGAACAAGAAAATTATACCATTTCATACTTTTTTTAGGTACGTAGGGCTTTTTTTCCATAAAAAAATCAAACTCCTTTAAAGCCTTTTTGCATACTTGATTGTAACAGATTTTATATTAAACTGTCAACAAAAATATCCTGCGCATAATTATTTATATATATAAATATATATTTATTGACATTTCGTTAATAGTAATGTATAATGATAGCGGTGAAAATATTTTCAATTTTTTGTTTGTTTAAATAAAATCGGATTTCCACTAAAAGAATTTAAGAACAGGAGGTGTTTATAATATGGAATTATGGTTATGTATAGTTATTGCCGTAGCAACACTTATAATTGGTCTTGCTATCGGTAGTGTAATACAAAAACGGACAATTGAAGCGAGAATGGGCAGAGCTGACGAAGCCGCCAACCGCATACTTGAAGATGCAAAAAACAGAGCCGAAATTCTTTCAAAGGAAAGAATTTCCGAAGCAAAAGACGAAGTTCACCGTTTAAGAAGTGAATGTGATGCTGAATGTAAAGAACGCAGAAACGAAGTTACCAAGCTTGAAAAAAGATTTCTTCAAAAAGAAGAACAAATGGACAAGAAGATTGCTTCCCTTGAAGCAAAGGAAGAAAAGCTTTCCAATAAAGAAAAAGAGCTTGAGGACAGCTTGCTTGCCGCTGACGAATTAAATAAGCGCAGAATCGGTGAGCTTGAAAAGGTTGCAGGTCTTTCATCTGACGAAGCTAAGAAAGAGCTTATCGAATCAGTTGAAAGCGAAGCAAGACACGATGCCGCAATCAAGGTACGCGAAATCGAAACACAGGCTAAAAACGAAGGCGAAAAAATCGCAAGAAACATTATCACAATGGCTATTCAGCGCTGCGCCGCTGACCACGTTGCAGAAACTACAGTTTCAGTAGTTGCATTGCCCAACGATGAAATGAAAGGTCGCATTATTGGTAGAGAAGGCAGAAACATCAAAGCTATTGAAACAGCGACAGGTGTTGAACTTATTATTGACGATACACCCGAAGCAGTTATCCTTTCATCCTTTGATCCTGTAAGACGTGATATTGCACGTATCGCCCTTGAAAGACTTATCGTTGACGGCAGAATCCATCCTACAAGAATTGAGGATATGGTTGAAAAGGCACGTAAGGAAGTTGAACAGCAAATTAAGGAAGCCGGTGAGGCAACCGTATTTGATGCAGGCATCCACAACATTCACCCTGAACTTGTTAAGATTTTAGGTCGTCTTAAATATCGTACAAGCTATGGCCAGAACGTTTTGAAGCACTCTTTGGAGGTTTCATACATCGCAGGTCTTTTAGCAGGTGAAATCGGTGCTGATATTACATTAGCAAAGCGTGCAGGCTTGCTTCACGATATCGGTAAAGCAGTTGACCACGAAGTTGAAGGTACACACATCCAGATTGGTGTTGACCTTGCTAAGAAATATCGCGAAAATAACGAAGTTATCCACTGTATTCATGCACACCACAATGACGTTGAGCCTCAGACAATCGAAGCCGTACTTGTACAGGCTGCCGATGCTATTTCAGGCGCACGCCCCGGTGCAAGAAGAGAAACTCTTGAAGCCTACATCAAACGTCTTGAACAGCTTGAGGAAATTGCAAACTCCTTTAACGGTGTTGAAAAATCCTTTGCAGTTCAGGCAGGTAGAGAGATTCGCATTATCGTTAAGCCTGAAGTTGTTTCTGAGGAAGCAACGGTTCTTATGGCAAAGGATATTGCAAAGCGCATAGAAACCGATATGGTTTACCCCGGACAAATCAAAGTAAACGTTGTTCGTGAAACCCGCAAGGTTGAATACGCAAAGTAGACGTCGCTACAAAATTTTAATTTATAATCTATAGGGGGTTTAAAACCCCCTTTTTTTAGGATAAAATGATACTTATTGATATTAACAATTTAACTGTTTCCTTTGGCGAAAAGGACATCTTTAAGAACGTTACCCTTACAATACAAAAAGGGCAATGTATAGGTTTAACCGGTTTAAACGGTGCAGGCAAAACTACGCTTATGAAGGTTATTGCAGGAATTCAGGATTATTCCGAAGGCACCCTTTCAATTATGAAAGGCTTAAAAATCGGATATCTTGAACAGCAACATACCGCAAAGGGTACGCACTCAGTTTTTGATGAAGCGGTAAAAAGCTTTGACGAGCTTTTCCTTGCAGAAGAGCGTATGCACAAAATCGAAGAAGCTATGGCAGAAGAAAATGCCGATATTGTTCTTTTAGGCGAAAAGTATCAAAATGCCCAGAACTTATTTGAAGAACTTGGCGGATACGGCTGGAAAAGTCGCCTTATGGGTGTATTGAAAGGTCTTGGTTTAACGGAAGAATTTTGGGATAAACCCGTCGACACCCTTTCAGGTGGTGAAAAGACTCGTCTTGCCTTAGCTAAAATGTTGTTGCAGAAAAACGATATTTTGCTTCTTGACGAACCTACCAACCACCTTGACCTCGATGCCGCCCAATGGCTTACTGATTATCTTTCACGTTTTCAGGGCACAATACTTTTAATCTCCCACGACCGCTACATGATGGATAAACTTTGTGATGGCGTTGCACAGATTGAAGGCGGCAAACTTCACTATTACAAAGGCAACTACACCGAGTATTGCAGAAAATGGGAAGAAGAATTAAAGACTAACCAAAAGCTTTATGAAAAACAGCAGGACGAAATCAAGCGCCAGCGTGCAATTATCGCCCGTTACAGACAGTTCAATCGTGAAAAATCAATCCGTGCCGCCGAAAGCAGAGAAAAAGTATTAAATAAAATGGAGCTTATTGATGCCCCCGAAACTCACAACGATATGCGCCTTAATTTTACTATGGACCGCATTTCTGGTGGCGACGTTTTAAAAATCAATTCACTAAAAATGAGTTTTGAAAGCAAAACGCTTTTTGAAAACTTTTCAGGCGAAATCAAGCAAGGGCAGAAAATTGTTATAATAGGACCTAACGGTGCAGGCAAAACTACACTTATGGAGATTTTATTGGGCAAGCGCTTTGCTAAAGAAGGCTCCGTTCAAAAAGGTGTAAACGTTGACTTTGGCTATTATGAACAAGGTCATCGTGATTTTATGGGTTCTGATTCCGTTATGGATATGGTATGGACGGGCAACCGCAATTTAACACAGACGCAGGTGCGTTCACGTTGTGCCGCAATGCTTTTCTTTGGCGAAGACGTTTTTAAAGAAGGCAACGTACTTTCAGGTGGTGAAAGGGCGAGGGTTGCTTTGGCAAAACTTTCAATAATGGGTGCAAATACCCTTGTGCTTGACGAACCTACCAACCACCTTGATATGGACTCACGCGAAGTTTTGGAAGACGCCCTTGAACGTTTTGAAGGCACAATCATTTCCGTTTCACACGACCGTTATTTTATAAACCGTATTGCCGATACTCTTTGGATAATTAAGGACGGTACAATTCAGGTATTTAAGGGCAGTTATGATGATTATATAAACTCTCTAAAGCCTGAAAATCAGGAAGAAGCAACAGTTACGGTAAATAAAACGCAGCTTGCAAAGGAACGCGCAAAGGATAGAGAAGCGCGTGAAAATGATAAAAAAGTCCGTGCTAAAATCCGCGAACTTGAAAAAGAAATTGAAACCTTAGAATTAAAGCAAGCCGAATATGAGGAGCTTTTTACCAAGCCTGAAATTTATTCAGATACCGAAAAAATGCTTAAAATTCAAAACGAATATAACGAAATTAAAGAAAAATTAGACAAAACTATGGAAGAATGGATGGAATTAAGCCAATGATTGAAAAACTTACGGGCAATGAGCTTAAACGCATTTTTAATGAAACCGGCTTTGGTTTTTCAAAATCTTTAGGTCAAAACTTTTTGTGCGATGAAAGAATTTTAAATATGATTGCCGATGATGCAAATATATCAAAGGACCAGACGGTTCTTGAAATCGGCACAGGTGCAGGCACGTTGACACGCGTACTTTCAAAGCGTGCAAAAAAAGTTGTTTCCGTTGAGGTCGATAAATCCCTTTTACCCGTACACACCCAGACTTTAGACGGTTTTGATAACGTAAAAGTGGTTAATGCCGATTTTCTTGCATTAGATATCAAAAAGTTCTATGAAGAAGAATTGGACGAGGATTTTGCCCTTTGTGCAAACCTCCCCTACTACATTACAACGCCAATAATTATGAGCATTTTAGAAAGCGGAATCAAATTTAAATCCTTAACCGTACTTGTTCAAAAAGAAGTTGCACAGCGTATGGCGGCAAAGGAAAATACTCCTGAATATGGTGCATTAACTTGTGCGGTGCAGTTCTACACAAAAACACATTTGTGTTCAAAAATTCCCGCATCATGTTTCTATCCTGCTCCTAAGGTGGCTTCACAGGTAATCCGCCTTGAAAGATTGGAAGAACCCCTTGTAAAAGTCGAGAGTGAAGAAATGTTCTTTAAGCTTGTAAAGTCAGCCTTTGCAATGCGCAGAAAGACTTTGGCAAACAATTTAATTGCATCCTTTAATATAGACAGACCTACTGCAGAAGGCATAATTACCGAAAGCGGTTTTTCTTCAACAATCCGCGGTGAAGCACTTTCAATCGAGAATCTTGCAATTATATCAGACAAATTATATAACATACTGAAATAAGAGGTTATAAAAAAATGGACGTTAAAGAGTTAAAAGAAAAATTGTTTTATTCAACTGAACACAGCGCAAAACGCATAAGCGACGAGGAAATTAAAAAGGCTGACGAATTTTGCGAAGGCTATAAAAAATTCCTTAACGATGCAAAAACTGAGCGTGAAAGTGTTGACGTTTCAATTTTAATTGCCGAAAAGGCAGGTTTTAAACCTTATGAAAAGGGCAAAAAATACGTTGCGGGCGACAGATATTACATCAACAACCGCAACAAATCAGCCGCTTTTGTAGTAATCGGCGAAGAAGATGCTTCAAAGGGTGTACGCATTGGTGCGGCACACATTGATTCCCCTCGCCTTGATTTAAAGCCCAACCCTCTTTATGAAGAAATTGAGCTTGCAATGTTAAAAACCCACTATTATGGTGGCATAAGAAAGTATCAATGGGCAGTTATTCCCCTTGCCCTTCATGGTGTTTTTATTAAAAAAGACGGTACAAAGGTAAATATCAATATTGGTGAAGATGAAAACGATCCCGTTTTTGTTATAAATGATTTACTTCCCCACCTTGCAAGCGAGCAAAACAAACGTTCACTTGCTGATGGCATCAAGGGTGAAGAGCTTAACATTTTAATCGGTAGCCGTCCCTTTAAAGCCGATGAGGGAAGCGAGCTTGTTAAATTAAATATTTTAAATATTCTTTATGAAAAATACGGTGTTACCGAGGCTGACTTCTTGTCTGCCGAGCTTGAAGCCGTACCCGCTTTCAAAGCAAAAGACATTGGCTTTGATCGTTCACTTATCGGTGCATACGGTCATGATGACAGAGTTTGTGCATATCCTTCTTTAATGGCTCTTTGCGATATTAAAGTTCCCAAACGCACAGCAATCTGCGTACTTGCCGATAAAGAGGAAATCGGTTCAATGGGCAATACGGGGCTTAATTCTGACTTCCTTTTGCACGTTATAAGCGATATTGCCCGTATGCAGGGCGTTGAGCCTGACGATGCCCTCCGTGCTTCACAATGTTTATCTGCTGACGTTAATGCGGCAGTTGACCCAACATTCCAGGATGTTTTTGAGCGTAGAAACGCATCTTTTATAAACTATGGTGTAGTAATCACAAAGTATACCGGCGCCCGCGGTAAAAGCGGTTCAAATGACGCCTCTGCTGAGTATATGGCTGAAATCCGAAAGATGCTTGACGATGCAAACATTATCTGGCAGACAGGCGAATTAGGCAAAATTGATATTGGCGGCGGCGGTACCGTTGCCCTTTATATTGCATCATTTGGTATTGAAACCGTTGACCTTGGCGTGCCTGTGCTTTCAATGCACTCACCTATGGAAACAGTATCAAAAATTGACGTTTATATGACCTTCCGTGCAATGGGCGAGTTCTTTAAATAAGACGTCTGACAAAATATAAAACGGCAGAATTTCTGCCGTTTTTTTATATATTATTGCTCAAATTGACTTGGCGATACGGAAAATTTCTTTTTAAAAAGGCGGCTGAAATAATAAACGTCGTTAAATCCCACCGCTTCGGCAACTTGAGTTATTGAAAGATAACCGACGGATAAAAGTTTTGCTGCTTCATTTAAGCGAAGATTTATAAGAAGTTGCGTGGGTGTAGAACCATAAATTTTCTTGAAGGTTTCCCTGAAATATTTGTCACTTAACCCTGATTTTTTTGAAAATTCACTAACGTTCAAATTGCTGTCAGAAAAATTGCTGAGCAAAAAATCATAGGTTTCGGAAAATATATTCCTATGATAGAAATTCTGCACATTGCCACTTGATTTTTCTTCCATCAAACTCATTATTTCATATATTATTGATAACGCCGTATAGTAATTTGATTTAATTCCCAGACTTTTATAATTAAGTAATTTATGAAACAAAATCGAAAAACGCGGGTCGCCCGAACAATCAATTAACTCTGTTTTTATTGGACGGTCTGACGTAAAACTAACACAAACAGACGTTCCTTTTTTTACCCTTTGAACGCTGTACGGCATATTGGGAGCGATATTAAATATATGGTCCTCTTTTACCCCCAATTTACCAAACTCAAAAAAGTGATCGTAACTGCCATCAAGCTGATAAGATATAATATTTATATTATCAGGCAGAACGTTATGCCACGCGCTTTTATCGGATTGGTAAGTATATATACTGATAAGTTCTGTTATATGATTGAGCATAAGCATCTCCTCCATAAGCAGATTATACATTTGATTTAAACAAAAGTCAATTATTTTTGGAATTTTACTTCCTTTTTGTGCAAATTTCAGTTATTTTTACATTGCCATATTTTTTTGTTTACTATAAAATAAATTTAGCATTTTTAACAGGAGTTTGAATTTATTATGTATGAGGAAATAAAAAACACGCTTTACCAATATTATTTTGAAGATTTACCGCAAATGGTAGAAAATTTCAGAATAAAGGTTTCCAGCATTATGGATGAATATGCAAAAAATCATCCCAACGAAAACAGTTATCAATTAAAATCCAAGTTGTATGAGGTTATAGCGGATAACTTCACCCCCGTCATTTTTGACGATATTCCATTCGCTTTTGAAACGGGCGCGCTTAACGCTTGGTGTGACGGATTTTACAGCCGCGGCGGCGAACACGCTAACGGCTGGCTTGTTCACAGAAATATGCATCTTTACAAGGATATTGACCCCGAAAATTATAATTTATATCAAAAATTTATGAGTTATTATACCCAATGCGGTCAGTTTGCAGATTATATGCACTTGGGCATTCCTATGAAAAAGGTTTTCAGCATAGGTCTTTCAGGAATACTTAATGAATTAGCCGAAGCAAAAAGTTCTTGTTCCACCGCAGAAGAAATTGATTTCATAAATTGTGCCGAAGCAGGAATTAAAGCGCTTTATAAAATTGCACTTCGCTTAGCAGAAGAAGCGAGAAAAAAAGGGAACCTTGCCCTTGCCGAGATAACTGAGCGCGTACCTTTTAACCCGCCGAAAACATTTCACGAAGGACTTTGCACCCTTGGTTTTATGAGAAAGGCATTGGGCACAATTGAAGGTTACGGCTTCAGTTCAATGGGTCGGGCTGACGTATTGCTTAGCGCCCTTTATGAAAACGACAAAGCAAACGGGGTTAGCGAAGAAGCAATGCTTGACCTTGTTTCGCGGTTTATGCTTTTCTTTGATGCTACCAATGACAGAAGAGAAAAATTTGACGGTATCGTTTCATACGAACTTGAAAATACCCTTACAATCGGTGGCTGTGACGAAAATGGAGTTCCCGTATTTAATGGTGTTACAAAGTTGTTTGTCACGGCAAGAGATAATCTTAATTGTATGTATCCTAAATTAATGTGCCGTTTTAGCGAAAATTCGCCGGAAGAATACTTACAACTTATAAGCCGTTCATTAACAAACGGCAAAAGTTACAGCCTTTACGAAAATGACGATACCATTATTCCCGCCCTTGTAAGATGCGGCACGGATTTAAAGGATGCCAGAAATTACGTTGTTGGCGGTTGTTGGGATGCATTAACGCCTGATTTCAACAACAAATACAGCGGCGAATACTTTTTTCTTGCTCATCCTCTTTTATGGCTTATGCAAGAAGACGGCGGAAAATTGCCTGAATTTGGAATAAAATTCAAGCCTTTTTCAGATGCAAAAACCTTTGATGAGCTTTATGAATTTTATATTGACGTCGTTTTTAAAATGGCGCAAAAAAGAATTGATTGTTCAACAAAGGGCTCAAGCGTATGGCACAAGGTAAATCCTGCCTGCGCACTTTCGGCATTAATGGAGCCGTGCATCAAAATGAAGAAAGATATGACGGCAGGAGGAATTAAATACAGCAGAGAATCAATTTACTTCACGTGTTTTGCCGAAGTTTGCGACTCCTTATTCGTTATAAAAAAGTTATGTTTTGATGATAAAATTTGCACCGTTCAGGAACTTTTTGAGCAATGCAATAACAATTGGGAAAACGAAGAACTCCGTCAAAAAGTGTTGGCAGTGGCTTCCTTTGGTGACGGCACCGAAGAGACCACTTACTTTGCAGGGAAATTCTATGATGACCTTTGCAAAATAGGAGACAGAATTGAAAATATTATAGTTGGTAAATGCAGAGTCGGGTTTAATCTATATACCGAAATAGTAAGAATGGGTGAATGGATCGGCGCGCTTCCTAACGGCAACAGAAAAAGCAGTTTTTTCAGTCAGGGTATTACCCCCACGCGAAACGGCAATAAATCTTCTCTTTATGATATGCTTGAAAGTTTTAAGCATATAGACCTTAAAAAGACTTCAGGAAACGCATCAATGACCATAACCCTTCCCGCGGGAAAAATTGATGCGGCTGCTATGTCATCACTTTTCAGGGTGCTTGCCCATAACGGGTTACAGGCAATTCAACCAAACTTAATAAATCGTCAAGAATTGATTGAAGCAAAAAAAGACCCCGAAAACCACAAAGATATTATAGTTCGTGTATGCGGTTTTTCAGCACCCTTTATTTCTCTTCCCGAAGAATATCAGGACGAAATAATATCAAGAAGTTTTTTGGAGGTATAAAAAATCAGGTGAATTTAAAAATAACGAATATCCAAAATTTTTCTCTTCACGACGGGCCGGGAATACGTACTACAATTTTCCTTGCAGGGTGCCCCCTCGCCTGCATTTGGTGCCATAATCCTGAAGCAAAAACGCAAAAAAGCCAGCTTGTTTTTGATAAGAAAAAGTGCACAAACTGCAAATCCTGTGAAATTTGCCCGAACAAAGTTCACACCTTCGAAGGCGAGCATAAAATTGACCGCAATTTATGCATTATGTGCGAAAAATGCATAAATACGTGCAAAGCAAATGCCTTGACAAATTCCGTTCTCACTCTCTCTTTTTCGGAATATCTTGACATAGTTGACCGTCAAAAAAGGCTTATAGGTGATAACGGCGGCATTACTTTTTCGGGTGGCGAGCCTATGCAGCAAGGTAAAATCCTTATAAATTTTCTTGATAGCACCCACGTCCACAAAGCAATTGAGACCTGTGGTTTTGCAGACGAAACTCTTTTTAAAGACGTTATTGAAAAAGTCGACTTTGTTATGTTTGATGTTAAAATAGCCGATAACGAGCTTCATGAAAAATATACCGGTGTCTCAAATGAATTAATTTTTAAAAATCTTGAGCATTTGCGCAACAGCGGTAAACCCTTTGTTATAAGAACCCCGTTAATAAAAGATATCACAGATACAAAAGAAAACCTTTCCTTGATAGAAGCGCTTGTAATGGGTGACACGTGGGAAAAACTTCCGTACAATCCCCTCACCTCCGTAAAATATCAACGAATAGGCGAAAAATATTTATTATAAAAAACATTTAGATAGGAGATTACAAAATGGACAAAAAATGGGTATATTTTATACAATTATCAAATCACAAAAATGCCGATGACGGCGAAGGCGAAAGAAAAATGTTAAAACTTTACTTTCCCGAAGCGTACGAGGACGGCTATACCCCTGAAAACAACGTAGATTTTGCAGTTTGGGACAGAATAGTTAAAAGAGCCGCAGAGTGCAAATATAACACTCTTTTAATTGATTTAGGCGATGCAATAAAGTATAAATCACATCCGGAAATTTCAGCACCCGATGCCCTTTCCCACGAAGAATTAAGGGAACTTTTAAATAAAGCACGTGCTTTAGGCTTAACGCCTATCCCCAAACTTAACTTTTCAACCATTCACCATTGTTGGCTTAAAGAATACAGAAGAATGGTTTCTTCAAAAATCTACCGTCAGGTTTGTGTTGATTTAATCAACGAAGTTTGCGAGCTTTTCGATAAACCTGAACTTTTCCATTTGGGTATGGACGAGGAACATTCCTATGATTCTGCTCAATGGAGCGAATTAACCGTTATGCGCTCACCTGACCTTATGTTTGAAGATTTTGGCATTATGTTTGATGCTGTACGTAAAAACGGCGCGCGCCCTTGGGTGTGGGCAGACTTATATTGGAACCATCCACAGGCATTCCTTGAAAAAATGCCTAAAGACGCAGTGATTTCCAATTGGTTCTACGTGCATTTCAGAGATTATCCTGAAACGGATTATCATAAGCAAGCATTGGATGCTTATAAAGCGCTTAACGATGCGGGATATGACCAGATACCAACCTGCTCAACTTGGGATTGTCAAACAAACCCCGCAGAAACGCTTCTTTATATTCCCACAGTTGTTGACAATAACCTTCTTTTAGGTTATTGCAACGCCCCATGGCTTCAGGTTCGCCAAGATAACGAGCATCTTTTGATGGATTCTGTTGAAAGATTGTGGTATGCAAGAAAACGTTTTGCCCCCGAAACGCTTCCTTTGTAAACTACGGTGTTGTTGACCTTGGCGTGCCTGTGCTTTCAATGCACTCACCTATGGAAACAGTATCAAAAATCGACGTTTATATGACCTTCAGGGCAATGGGCGAGTTCTTTAAATAAAAAATCAAAGGAGCTAAAAAAACAATACTTAACTTCATAAAAAAGCGAGGTGAATTTCACCTCGCTTTTTGTTATTTTAATGATTCAGGCATAAAACGTTGCCTTGCACGATAAAGCCTTTCAACTGAGTTCATTAAAAGGTGGTTATTGTGCGGTCGGATATAAAGCCACGGCGCAACGCAATAGCCTAAAATCTGCTTATCCGTTGTAACGGTAGGTATATACAAAAGTGTTTCGGCAGGGTTCGCTTGGCTTGCATAGGTTGAGCAAGTAGGTATCTGGTCATAACCTGCCTCATCAAAAACCTTAAAAGCATCCATTGCCCTTTTATGATAATCACTTTCGGGATAATTCATAAAACGCACATAAAACCAATTTGAAAGAACAACGTCTTTAGGCATCCTTTTTAAAAATTCATCAGGCAGATTCCAATAATAATCTGCCCATACCCATGGACGCGCGCCATTTTTACGTACGGCATCAAACATAATACCGAAATCCTCAAACATAAGGGAGGGCGAGCGCATAACACAAAGCTCACTCCATTGTGCGCAATCGTAAGAATGTTCTTCATCCATACCTAAATGGAATAATTCAGGCTTATCAAAAACGTCGCAAAGTTCGTTTATAAGATCAACACACACCTGACGGTAGATTGATGAAGAAACCATCCTCTTATAATCTTTCATCCAAAATTGATGCACCGTCGAAAAGTTGAGTTTAGGTATAGGCGTCAATCCCAATGCACGCGCTTTATCTAAAAGCGCCTTCATTTCTTCCTTTGAAAGTGCATCAGGTGCGGAAATTTCAGGATGTGATTCGTATTTATACGCATCGCCAACATCAATCAAAAGCGTATTATATTTACATTCAGCAACTTTTTCAACAACCTTATCCCAAAGGGCAAAATCAACGTTGTTTTCAGGAGTATAACCATCCTCATCAGCATCTTCAAACAACAAAGTCTTTTTACCATTACCGACAGCATCATCAACGTGAGTTGTCAACTGTATAAAATATACCCATTTTTTATCCATTTTTAAATCTCCAAAGTGAGTTTAAGATTTTTCGTGCAATGACTTTATCTCGAACCATAGAGTGCGAGAAAGCTTGAAAATCAGGTGAATAAGTGATTAAAGCAAGAATTTCTCGTGCTCTACAATGATTCAGGTAAAAACTTCTTCCTAGCATACCACAATCTTTCAACAGAATCCATCAAAAGATGCTCGTTATCTTGGCGAACTTGAAGCCAAGGAGCGTTACAGTAGCCTAAAACCTGCGCATCGTGCGTAACGGTGGGAATATACAAAATAGTTTCAGCAGGGTTTGTAGGTTCTGCGTAGGTTGAGCAGGTAGGAATTTGGTCATAGCCTGCTTCATCGAAAACCTTATATGCCTTTAATGCCTGGTGATGATAGTCAGTTACAGGGTATTCTCTGAAATGCACATAGAACCAGTTTGAAACAACGACGTCCTTAGGCACTCTTTCAAGGAAGAAATCGGGATGGTTCCAATACAAATCACCCCAAATCCAAGGACGGGCACCATTTTTACGAACAGCATCAAACATTATACCAAAGTCTTCAAGCATAAGATCAGGGCAGCGCATAATTGTTAGTTCACTTTGTTGTGCGCAATCGTAGGAATGTTCTTCATCCATCCCCAGATGGAAAAGTTCAGGTTTATCAAAAAGCTCGCAAACTTCGTTGATTAAATCAACACAAACCTGACGATAGATTTTTGATGAAACCATCCTTCTGTATTCTTTAAGCCAGCCGTGATGAATTGTTGAAAAATTAAGTTTAGGGATGGGTGTTAAACCTAATGCACGGGCTTTGTTTAAAAGCTCCTTTAATTCCTCGTAAGAAAGTGCATCGGGTGCTGAAATTTCAGGATGTGATTTATACTTTACAGCATCGCCCAAATCAATTAAAAGAGTGTTATAGCCACATTCTGAAGCGCGCTTAACGATTCTGTCCCAAAGGTTAAAATCAACGTTATTTTCCGGTTTCCACGCATTATCATTAGCTTCAGGATTAAAAAGCTTTGAAAACATTAACGTTCCTTGACCGTCATCAGGCTCTTTGTGGTTTGATAACTGTATAAAATATACCCATTTTTTATTCATTTTAAAATTCTCCTTAACGTTTGATATCTAAAATAGCAAGACCGGCAGGCGCTAATTTAATTTGGAATAGCTTTTTCTCTTTCTTTTCTTCCTCATGATTGTAGAAAAGGCTTGTATCCTTAGCATCAAGAAAGCGTGGCGGAAGTATGGGGAAAGTGCTTACCATTTCTGCCGTATCTATATTATCTGCCGACTTTAAAACGGCATATAAATAGTGATTATCGTTAGTGTTGTAAATATACAGGCGATCTTTTCCGTTTTTAAGCTTGAAAGCAAGCAAAGGCACTTCCGATTTAATTGGGAAATTTTTATACATTGCCGCTTTAAGCAAAACACACACGCCGTTAATAAAGCCTGAATTAAGTTTACGGAAAAGCAGGTATCTGTAAAGAGAATAGATATCACATTCAGGGTCATCCCCCTCTGACCTGATACCGTCATCAACAGAATTAAGCTTTTCAATTTCTGCTTTTTCTTCATCAGTTAATTCTGCATTAACAATAAAGGCCTTTATTGGATAATCGCTGAAATTATCGGTAAATTCAAAGGTATAATTGATACCTTCAATATTATAATTCATCGGTACGGTTGCTACCCAAGGCTCTTTTGCGTTCATAAAATACGCTTTTTCAGGTTCGGAAAGCATATCAAAGTTAGGAACAAACATAGGCTCGTTTCGCTTGCCTAATTGGTCGATAGTAAGGCATCCGCCAAAGGGCACGCCTTGTTTAAAGACTTTTGTTGCCTGATAGTGGGGCGTTGTGCGACGGGTTGAAATATATTCATCAAGCATCTTTTCGTGGGCATCGTTTGACCAGAAAACCATTGGCGACCAGCACTTTTCAACATCAAGTGAAGTGCCGATATCAATGCGCTTGGTTAAGAAATTCCAGTCAGTTGAGGGTATGCCATCACCTAAACAGAAAAGCAGGCCCTCTGCGGCAGCTTCAGTACCATCGCCCTTACCGCGCATAGCATTCATTGTAAAAATATCACGCTCAATATGAATTGGGCGGTGCTGGATGCAACTCCATTCCTCTGATGCATCCTGAATACCAAGCATGGAAATTACTTTATGGTCCCCTACCCAGCTACGTAAAAAGGGTAAATCAAGATGCACGCGATGGAAGAAATATTCACAGTTAGGATTAAGCAAGTGGCAGCCCGTTGGCAAAATGTTAGCGGTAAGGCAATCAACGCCTGCTTCCATCATTTTCTTAACACTAAGTCCCCAAATATAACTTGTTTCAAAAGGATCAGTACAAAGGATGCCGAGGCTCCAAACCTTTTTGCCGATTTTATGTACTGCATCGCAGATTTTTTTATAAAAACCTTCCCAGCGCCACTCATAGAACTTTACCCAATCAGCCCTTAAATTTGCCCAAATATATTCTGCACGTGCTTCAAGGGCATCCTTGGAATCATCACCCATTGTAGCATTAACATTTGGGGGTAAAGCTAACCCCGTATGGGTAAGGAACTGATCAACCATATCAGTAGTATAATCAGCCTGATAAAGGCGATTTGAGGGGCAAAAGCCATCAGCAAAGTGTACACCTGCGCAATCATAATCCTTTAACGCCTGCACTAATTTTTCAACAAAGAAATCCTCATAATAAGTGCCGTCCTTAAAGCGTTTTAAAACTAAAATGTGGTAGCTGTTGCCGTCCCTTTCGGTAAAACGCAATTCAGGATGATCGCTTACAAACTCATGATGGAAAGCATTATCAAGGCAGATACCCATAATGCCTGCATAAAAGTCAACCCCGTTTTTCTTTAAGTTGGCAATAAGCTCACGCAGTTTGTAGTTTGTCCACTCCTGCCTTTCCCTTTCATTGTTGCGGGGAATTCCATAATATGCGCAGTTATCCTTAAAAAGTGTATATTCTTCATCCATTCCGCGATGAAGATTTACAAAATCAGGATGAAAAAGCAAAGCGCAAATGCTTTCAGGTGTGAAACCGAGATTATCAAGATATCTTTTAACACCTCTGTCAGGATCATTCATTTCAAAACCGAGCATCTGCATCCAGATATTCATACTTTTATTGTTTATCATTTTTTGCACCTCTTTTTTTAACTACATTCCGCCATAATTATATCAAATAAAAAAGGTAAAATAAATTGCAAATTCTAACATGTATATTGCATTTTTACACATTTTAAAAAAGCACCATTTTGTGATATGCACCCCAAAAGTGTCTAACTTTTGGGGTGCATATCATTGATGGTGCTTTAATATTTTACTTATTTTCTTCTGCCGCCATAACGCGGTTGAAATAATCTTCCATAACATCAAGGAATTCAACCCACTCTTTTCCTGTTTCATCAATAAAGGGGTTAAAATCATCGGTGATTTTGGTCATTTTATCCAAAGTCTTGTTATTGCCTACGTGGTTGCCTACAAAAAGTTCAACCTTTTCTTTTTTTGCCTTTTTAAAACTGTTTAAAAAGTCTTCGCGGCAAGTGTATGGAAGATTATATTTTTCCAAAAACCACTTTTCCATTGAGTTTACGCCTACGCCGCCGTGCATACCACAGGCATATTCCTTGCCCTTATAAAAAGCATTAAAGAAAAAGCTCATTGTGCCGGGGGTATGGCCGGGGGTTGATACGCAACGGATAGTTGTATTACCCAAAGTAATAACGTCGCCATCTTTTAATAAAACATCAGGCTCAAAACTTTCGCCAAACTCTTTTGCGCCAAGCTCCTTTGCCCAGGTTAAATCAACTTTACCTGTTGCAAAATCGTAGTCGGCTTCACCTAAGAAGGTTTTTGCGCCCGTTAATTCAACCAACGCTCTTGTTGCGCCTAAGTGATCATAATGGCCATGGGAATGAACGATATATTTAATATCCATAGGATTCAAACCCATTATGTGCATATTTTCGATTACCTGATACAAGGTCTGAGGATAACCTGAATCAATCATAATAAGTCCCTCGCCCGTATCAATTACGTGGCTTGAACCGCCTTTTGCACCAACGAAGTATAAGTTATCTGCCATTTTGAAGGGCTTGATATATTCAAGCCAAGGTCTTAATAAATCCATAAAATTCCTCCCGAAAAGTTATTTATTATTTAATCAGTTTTCTTTTTCAATAAGCTCTTCCCATGTTTTTTTACAACTATCTAAAAAAGGTTTCCACTCATTTTCATTGATGAAAGGATTATAATCTTCAGTAATTTTTACGGCTTTTTCACAAGTATCGTTATTCCATACGTGGTTGCCGACGAAAATTTCAACCTTTTCGTTATAAACCTTATCAATACCTTTTATAAAATCATCGCGGCAGGTTTTGGGAAGATTATATTTTTCCAA
>JAZOMK010000112.1:0-5734 GCA_045653985.1 Clostridia bacterium
TTGCAACGAGTAGCAAGTTCGATATCTTCAATCATCTGACCCATGTTAAGCTCTACAGAAATAAAAGCATTTACCTTGTCGGCAGCCTTTTTAAGAACTTCCTTGGGGAAAGGCCAAAGTGTGATAGGTCTAATCATACCAACCTTGATGCCCTGCTTTCTTGCCTCGTCGATTGCGTTCTGTGAAACACGAGCAGCAACACCAAAGGCTACGATACAAATTTCTGCATCATCCATCATATATTCTTCATACATAACTTCATTTTCTTCAATCTGCTTATATCTTTCAAAACGCTCAAAATTAACTTTTTCAAGAATTTCAGGTTTAAGATAAAGTGAGTTGATAATATTATGTTTTCTTTCCATATTTGTTCCGCGTACTGCCCAAGGCTTTTCTGAAGGTGTAGGCTCAACATCAGGAAGAACAACGGGTTCCATCATCTGGCCCATTGTACCATCAGCAAGAAGCATTGCAGGAACGCGATATTTTTCAGAAATATCAAATGCCTTAATCGTAAGGTCAGCCATTTCCTGAACAGATGCAGGCGCAAGAACGATTAAATGATAGTCGCCATGTCCACCACCCTTTGTTGCCTGGAAATAGTCAGACTGTGAAGGCTGAATGCCACCTAAGCCAGGGCCACCACGCTGAACGTTTACAATAAGTGCGGGAAGATCGGCACCGGCGATATATGAAATACCTTCCTGTTTAAGTGATACACCGGGGCTTGAAGATGAAGTCATAACCCTAAAGCCTGCACCGGCAACACCATAAACCATATTTATAGCAGAAACTTCACTTTCTGCCTGAAGGAAAACGCCTCCGATTTTAGGCATACGCTTTGCCATATAAGCCGCGATTTCCGTCTGAGGAGTAATGGGATAACCAAAATAATGACGACAACCTGCTTTAATAGCAGCTTCAGCGATTGCCTCATTACCTTTCATTAAAACTTTTTCTGCCATTTTATTCACCTCATTTTTCAACAGTAATTACGTAGTCAGGGCACATTGTTGCACAAAATGCACAACCGATGCAACTTTCCTGATCAGTAATTTCTGCCGGAGAATGTCCTTTCGCATTTAATTTGTCTTTTGCCAAAGCAACTATTTTTTTAGGACAAGCATCAACACAAAGACCGCAGCCTTTGCACAAGTCCGTTTTAAATGTAACCTTTGCCATATTATATCTCCTTTATGTCGTAATACTTCTCCTGCAAATTAAGGGGAAGTTTGTGAGAAATCTCAACATCAATATTTTCCATAACTGAATTATATATTATGGGAAGATTTGATAATTGAGAAAGTCTTTCAGCTTCTTTAAGTGAAAACAAAACATCTTCTTTTGTTGTGTCTTCACCTATATTTGAATTATTTATAATTGCGGTAAAAGGAATTTTACAAGCAACTTCAATCTCTTTAATAACTTCAAGCGCTTCCTCAGCCGTTCTTGTTAGAGGTCTGAAGCAGTTAAAAACATAGCACATTTCATAGTTATTTTCTTCCTTGATATAAGGTGCATATCTGCCTAAAGCATATGCACCACGGTCATCACCACCAACGTCAATTACACCATAAAACTCTTTCTGTTGAAAAAGACCATAAGCCTCTTGCGGCAATGCAGGTAAATCAACATTTGTGTTAGCAAAGGATGGTGAGATAAGTTGAATTCCCTCTTTATCAAGAACGTTTGCACTATCCTTGGTTCTGAAATAAGGGTTTACAATATCAAGGTCTGCTATTTTCACCTTAAAACCGTCTCTTTTTATTTTTATTGCAAGGTTTACGGCAACGTTTGTTTTTCCGCTACCGTAATGACCTGCGATAATATATAATCTTTTATAATCAGCCATTGCAAACTTTAACTATCCAATTATGCTTGTCTTCTACTTTGCCCCACTGAATTCCTGTAAGGTTATCGTAAAGCTTCTGTGTAACTTCACCGATAAGGTTATTTGAAACAGTATAAGCATTGCCCTTATAGAAAAGCTGACCGATGGGAGAAACTACTGCTGCAGTACCTGTGCCCCATGCTTCTTCAAGCTTGCCGTTAGCTGCTGCTTCAAAAAGCTCATCAACTGAGAAAAGACGTTCTTCTACTTCATAGCCCCACTCTTTAAGAAGCTCAATACATGACTTTCTTGTAATACCGGGAAGAACTGAGCCTGTTAATTCAGGTGTAACGATTTTGCCGTCAACCTTGAACATAACGTTCATACTGCCAACTTCTTCGATATACTTTCTGTGTACACCATCAAGCCAAAGAACCTGAGTGTAACCGGCTTCTTCTGCTTTCTGACCAGCACGTAAACTTGCAGCATAGTTACCACCGCATTTTGCATAACCTGTACCGCCCTTGACTGCACGAACGTCAGTTGATTCGATAGCAATCTTAACGGGGTTAATGCCCTCTGCATAGTAAGCGCCAACAGGTGAGCAGATAACTACAAAAGTTGCATTATGAACTGCGTGCACACCCAAGTGAGGATCATTACCAAAAAGATAAGGACGAAGGTAAAGTGATGTGCCTTCTGCTTTAGGTACCCAATCTTTTTCAAGCTCAACAATAGTCTTTAAGATATCAAGGCAGCCTTCTTCATCAAGCTGAGGTAAGCAAAGACGCTCTGCTGAATTATTAAGACGCTTAATATTTTCCATAGGTCTAAAAAGAACGATATCGTTATCAGCATTGCGATAAGCCTTCATACCTTCAAAAATTTCAGCACCATAGTGAAGAACTGTTGATGCAGGATGAATTGATAAAGGACCAAAAGGAACTATTCTGCCATCATGCCAACCTAAATCATCGGAATAATCCATAATAAACATATGGTCAGTAAATACACGACCGAAGCCAAGCTTTGATTCGTCTGCAGGATGCGCCTTGGGGGCAGTTGTTTTTGTTATTGAAATTTCATACTTCATAAAACACACTCCAATTATAATTTATTTCTCTGTATTTTACCGCTTGTTGTTTTGGGAAGTTCATCTCTAAACACAACTACGCGGGGATATTTATAAGGTGCGGTACATTGTTTTACATATTCCTGAATTTCTTTCTTCAATTCATCAGTACCAACTGTACCCTTTGTTAAAACGATACTTGCTTTAACTACCTGACCACGAACCTCATCAGGCTCAGCAGAAACGCCACATTCAAGAACATAAGGAAGTTCCATGATAACGTTTTCGATTTCAAAAGGCCCTATACGATAGCCTGATGACTTAATAACGTCATCAACTCTGCCAACATACCAGAAGTAGCCATCTTCATCACGCCAAGCAGTATCGCCTGTATGATAGAAACCATCATGCCAACATTCGTTTGTTTTTTCTTCGTCTGTATAATAACCTTTGAACAAGCCACAAGGTGCACCGTCTTTAACGTTAATACAAATTTCACCAACTTCACCAACCTGAACAGCCTTATCTTCACTATCAAGAAGCTGGATGTCGTAAAGCGGAACCGGCTTACCCATAGAACCAAGGCGAGCTTGTGTTCCTTCAAGGTTAGCAAGTGCAACTGTTGTTTCAGTCTGACCGAAGCCTTCCATAATCTGAAGTCCTGTTGCCTTTTCAAACTGACGGAAAACTTCAGGGTTAAGTGCCTCACCTGCCGTTGTCATATGCTCAATAGACGATAAGTCAAACTTTGAAAGGTCTTGCTTAATCATCAATCTAAGCATTGTGGGCGGTGCGCAGAATGTTGTAATATTATACTTTTTGAACATAGGCATAATATCGTTAGCATCAAAGCGATCAAAGTCATATGCGAAAATTCCTGCTTCGCAAAGCCATTGTCCATACATTTTACCCCAAGCAGCTTTTGCCCAACCAGTATCTGAAATTGTAAGGTGCAAGCCATCAGGATTTACGCAGTGCCAATATTTAGCCGTAATAAAATGTCCTAACGGATATTTATATGAGTGCATTGCAAGTTTAGGATTGCCCGTTGTACCTGAAGTAAAGTACATAAGCATTGCATCATCACCACAAGGTGAATTTTCATCACGATCAAATTTACCTGTATAAAGACTGTATTCTTCATTAAAATTATGCCAGCCTTCACGTGATTTGCCAACGATAATCTTTGTTTCAAGGCTTGGTGCATGTTCTGCTGCCTTATCAACTTCATCAGCAACGATATCATCTGAAGTGCAGATAACCATTTTAACGCCGGCTTTATTCAAACGATAAGTTATATCATGTTCTTTTAATTGATTTGTTGCAGGAATCGCTACTGCACCTATCTTATGAAGTGCAACCATTGAGAACCAGAACTGATAGTGACGCTTCAGCACGAGCATAACTCTGTCGCCACGCTCAATTCCGAGAGACTTAAAGTAGTTTGCCGTTTGTGAACTTGCACGTTTAAGTTCGCCAAAGGTAAATTTATTTTCAGTGCCGTCAACACCAATGTGCATCAATGCTGTTTTATCAGGCTGTTCCCTACCGATGCGATCAACAACGTCAAAAGCAAAGTTGAATTTATCTTCATTTTTAAAGGAAATAGCTTGTAAAACACCTGCTTCGTTTTCGGTAGGAATAACAAAATCTTCCCAAACACGTTTTCTTTCGTTAGCTTGCTTTTTCTTTTTAGGTGCAAATACGAAATCACGTGTGCCACCATGTACAAGCTCTTTTTCTTGTGAAGCATTAAGAACGAAAGCATAGAAAATACAATCAGCATTTTCAACGGCAATCATACCATGAGGCTTTGATGAGTCATAATAAATGCTGTCACCTTCATGCAAAATCTCAATATGATCGCCAACCTGTACCTTTAAGGCACCTGAAATAACGATATCACATTCTTGACCTTCGTGAGTTGTAAGTTCGATATCCTTATTAACTGAATTTTCATCATAAGGAAAAACAACGTATAAAGGCTCGGCAATACGATTTTTAAATGAAGGTGCAAGGTTATAATAAGTCATACCATGAGCCTTCTGAATTTCTTGACCTTCACCTTTACGTGTTAAGGTGTAGCCTGCAAGACGAGGGCTTGTACCGTCGATAATATCAGTAACATCGACGTTTAATGCAAGTGAACATTTATATAAAAATGCAAAGTTAAGATCTTCCTTGCCTTCCTCACAAGCAGCATATTCATTAAGCGAAACGCCTGTTTTTGATGCCATTTCCTCTTGCGTAAGTCCAACAATTTCACGCAACGTTTTAATACGTTGTGCCATTTCCTGAATTTTAAATTCAAGACCGGTTGCTGTTTTCATAAAAAACCTCCAAAAACTTTCAGGCAAACAATAAAAGCCCGCCTCAAAGATATGATTACTTTGAGACGAGCACAAATCACCCGCGGTACCACTCAAATTGCACAAACAAATTGTGCCACCTCAGACTCGAACAAGCCTTATGCCTTTACGCAGCAGTAACGGAAAGGTTCTACTTGAACAAAAAATGTTCTTTCTTCCTTTCGGCTCGGATGCTACAAAAACTGTACTTCGCATAACGGCTTACACCAACCGCCGTTTCTCTTTGCTTTGAAGGTACAATTCACTCATCGTCAAAGCCTTTTTTATATGAGAATTATATCATATCTCACAAAATATTGTCAACTGTTTTTTAAAGTTTATTACGCTGTATCTTACCGCTTATTGTTTTGGGAAGCTCCTCGCGGAACTCAACAATACGGGGATATTTATAAGGTGCAGTATGGTTTTTAACATACTCCTGAATTTCCTTTTTAAGTTCATCAGTACCAACTGTTCCCTTTG
>JAZOMK010000113.1:0-2583 GCA_045653985.1 Clostridia bacterium
AAGCTTTGCTTCAGTTATGGTATCAGGTCTGCCCGCCTCAACGGTAAACTCCATATAAGGCTTAAAATGCACAGTTGCGCATTTTAGCATTTTATCGAACAATTCTTCGGTTAATGCCGTTGGTGTACCGCCACCGATATAAAGACAGCGCACTTTTTTATTAAGCTGTTTTAATAGCTTTGAAGTATCCTCCATTTCCTTAATCAACGCGTCAACATAAGGAATCATAAGTTTTTCGCCTTTAGTTGAATCAGTTGAAGAAAATGAGCAATATGTACAGCGTGTTTTGCAAAATGGTATGCCTATATAAATATCAAGTTCATCCTTTTGCGGTACAAAAAACTCCTGCTGATTTTTAATTATTCTTTCCAAAAGCCTGCCTTTTTCAAGAGGAAGGTCGTATTTTTCATTTAAAAGTTCAACGTTATGGTCATTATCGCGCAAAAGTTTTGTGGGGCGGATACCCGTAAGCGAACCCCATGGCAGATTTCTGCCCGTTGCCTTTTTTAAAGCATCATACATTGCAAGTTTAGCCGAATGTTTTTTTATGCGTTTAAGAGAAATTTCATCACCAACTGCGATTTCCGAATACTCGCCCAAAACACCGTTAAAATCTGCTTTTGCTATGATTTTACCATCTTCAACACTTTCAAAAAGCGACACTTCGCCATCATCGGCAAGCTCAATAGCGTCAACTTCAAAGAAAGCGCGGATGCTTTCGGATATATCGTTATAAAACTCAGGAACGTATGTTTTTAACTTCATTATTGCCTCACAAAGGGGTTAAATAATTTTTCTTTGCCGATAGTTGTTTTTTCGCCATGACCTGCATAAACAACGGTATCATCAGGCAAAGTATATAATTTTTCTTTTATGCTTTTTGATATAACATCAAAATCACCACCGGGAAAATCCGTTCTGCCGATGCTTTGATTAAAAAGCGTATCGCCCGAAAACAAAATATCACCAACAAGAAAGCACGCGCTACCCATTGTATGGCCCGGTGTTAATATTACTTTAAAGGATATACCCAAAATATCAAGAATATCGCCATCATCAAAAGTATAATCGGCCTTAATTTCATTAAAAGGATAGCCAAAGGGTGCTGAAAGACAAGAATAACTATCCGAAAGCATATATTCCTCATTTTTGGAAATATACACCTTTGCCCCATCAGCCTGAAGCTTATTTACTGCACCGGTATGATCAAAATGCCCATGAGTTAATAAAACTGCTTCGATTTTTCTGCCATTTGCGGCTTTTACGATATTTTCATATTCATCGCCTGCATCAATTACAACGGCTTTATCACCATTTTGTATTATATAACAATTTACCTGCAGGTCGCCTACTGCTATTTTATTTATTTCCACTTAAAAGCTCCTATCACTTTCCAATAAAATGGTTACAGGGCCGTCATTTATAAGTTGAACTTTCATATCAGCGCCAAATACGCCTTTTTTAACTTTTACGCCCATTTCCTCAATCTTTTTGCAGGTAAGCTCATATAAAGGCTCGGAAATTTCGCCCTTAGCCGCCCTAATAAAGGATGGTCTTCTACCCTTGCGTGCATCACCATAGAGGGTGAATTGGGAAACCGCAAGAACCTCGCCGCCAACTTCAAGAAGTGAAAGATTCATTTTGCCTACACTATCTTCAAAAATACGTGCGTTTACTGTTTTTTCTGCGATATATGAAGCATCTGCTTCAGTATCAGTATCAGTTACACCGATTAAAATAAGTATGCCATTTTCAATGGATGAAACCATATTACCATCAATGGTAACTGATGCGTTTTTAACACGCTGTAATACTCCGCGCATAAAAGCTCCTTAATTATTCAAGCGGTATACTTCATATATACCTTGTATTTTTTTGATATCGCGCATAATGGCATCAAGCTGTTGAGCTGATGAAATTCTTATGCCAACCGTAATTGTGCCTGTACCCTCTTTTGTTGAAATATTAAGGGATGCAATATCTGATTTATTGGTGTAAATGCAGTTTGAAAGTTCAAGGATAAGCCCTGAACGGTCATAACTGTGAATCTGAATATTTGCAACGTAATTGGTATCTGCTTCAAGATCCCACTTAACCTCAATTTCGCGTTCATGCTCAAAACCGCCTAAGTTACTGCAATCGCGACGATGAACGGAAACACCCCTACCACGCGTGATATAGCCAACAATATCGTCGCCGGGAACAGGTGAACAACACTTTGCAAAGCGCACAAGCATATTGCTTTCGCCTTTAACGATAACACCGTTATTAGAATGTTCTTTCTTCTTTTCCTGCTTAGGCTTTTCGTCAGTTAAAACGGGAACGTTTGCCTTTTTATATTCTTCAACAAGCCTCGGAAGAATCTGATGCACTCTTAAACCACCATAGCCTACTGATGCGTACAAATCTTCCATTGATTGTATCTTATATTTTTTAATTAAAGGATCAAGCCACTCAGGCTTTGTAAGGGACGACCATTGATAGCCCTGACGCTTTGCTTCCGCCATAAGCATATCTTTGCCCTTTTCAATATTTTCTTCACGAAGCTCTTTTTTGAACCATGCTTTTATTTTGGTTTTTGCT
>JAZOMK010000114.1:0-4310 GCA_045653985.1 Clostridia bacterium
ATGAAAATAATAACGATAAAGAAATTTTGAAAAACATTTCAGTAAAAATAAATGATCGCTTTGTTGCGGTTACGGGACCAAACGGTGGTGGTAAAAGTACACTTGCAAAAATTATTGCAGGTATTTATACACCTACAAGTGGTAAAATTATTCTTGATGGCGAAGATATAACCGATTTATCAATTACTGAACGTGCAAAAAGGGGAATAAGCTTTGCATTTCAACAGCCTGTTAGATTTAAGGGCATAACGGTAAAAGATCTTATAAGTCTTGCCGCTGGCAGAAATTTAAAAATTGCAGAAGCATGTGAATATCTTTCGGAAGTAGGTCTTTGTGCAAGAGACTATATAAATCGTGAGGTAAATGCTTCTCTTTCAGGTGGCGAACTTAAACGTATTGAAATAGCAATGATTATTGCACGTGGTACAAAATTTTCGGTGTTTGATGAGCCTGAAGCTGGTATTGATTTGTGGTCATTTAATAACCTTATTCAGGTTTTTCAAAATATGCACGAAAAAATAAACGGTACAATTCTTATTATCTCGCATCAGGAGAGAATACTTGATATTGCAGATAAAATTCTTGTTGTTGCAGAAGGCAGAATTGCTGATTTTGGTGTAAAAAAGGACATTTTACCCAGTCTTTTAAGCGGAAAACAAATTGCTTGCAAAACACTTATTGATAAACTTTAAGGAGATTTATATGAATCAGATACAAAAAGATTTGCTTGAACAAATTGCCGGTATACATGAAGTGCCTCAAGGCGCTTATAATATTCGTATGAATGGCGAAGGTGCAGGCAGAAACGTTACGGAGAATATTGATATTGTTACAAAAGATGATAAGCAGGGCATTGATATAATCATTAAACCTAATACAAAAAACGAGAGTGTTCATATTCCTGTTATATTGAGCCAGACCGGTTTAACCGACCTTGTATACAATGATTTTTATATTGGCGAAAATGCTGATGTTACTATTGTTGCGGGGTGCGGAATCCATAATTCGGGTGATGAAAAAAGTCAGCATGATGGTATACATACCTTTCACGTTGGTAAAAATGCAAAAATCAGATATATTGAAAAACATTACGGTGAAGGTGATGGTAATGGCGAAAACGTAATGAATCCTACCACGGTTGTGTTTATTGATGAAGATGGCTATATGGAAATGGAAACTGCCCAGATAAAAGGCATATCTTCAACAAAACGTGATACTAAAGCAACTCTTGAAAAAGGTGCTACGCTCATTGTTAAAGAAAAACTTATGACGCATGGCAATCAATATGCAGAAACTAATTTTGACGTTGAACTTAATGGTGAAGGTTCATCAACCCACGTTGTTTCGCGTGCAGTTGCAAAAGACAATTCAAGACAGCTTTTCCTTTCAAATGTAAAGGGAAATAATCGTTCAAGTGGACATACTGAGTGTGATGCAATAATTATGGATAATGCTGTTGTAAAAGCAATTCCTGAAATTACGGCAGCACACGTTGATGCAAGCCTTATTCATGAAGCGGCTATTGGCAAAATTGCAGGCGAACAGATTATTAAATTGATGACATTGGGACTTACTGAAAAGGAAGCAGAGGAACAGATAATTAGCGGTTTTCTTAAATAAATGAGGATAATATGAAACTTTTTGTATATTCGTTCAGGTCTTTTGATGAAAAATCAATATTTGAAGACCTTAAAAATAAATATGACTTTGAGTATGCTTATACTTCAGAATATCCAAACATTGAAAATGCTCATTTAGCAGAAGGATATGATGCAGTATCATTTACGCCTTGTACTTGTGATAAGGAGCTTGTAGATGCTTTTTATAAAGTTGGTGTAAAATATATTGCGGCAAGAAGTATAGGGTATAATCATATTGATATTGAGCATGCCAAAAGCCTTGGCATGGGGGTTTGCCACGTTACATATGAACCTGATACCGTTGCGGACTATGCAGTTATGCTTATGCTTATGGGGTGCCGTAAAACTGCACACATAATTAAAAGAGCTGAATTACAAGACTTTTCATTAAAAGGTAAACTTGGAAAAGACTTGTGCGATTGTACTGTTGGCGTTATTGGTACGGGCAAAATTGGCGCGACGGTAATTAAGAGACTTTCTGCTTTTGGTTGTAAAATTATTGCAAATGATGTTTATGAAAATCCTGAAGTAAAAGACGTTTGTCAATATGTTTCATTAGATAAATTGATAGAAAATAGTGATATCATAACTCTTCATGCACTTGTTACAGATGAAAATAAGCATTTATTAAATGAAGAACGTTTTTCAAAAATGAAAGATGACGTAATGATAGTTAACACCGCAAGGGGACTTCTTATCGATACAGATGCTTTAATAAATGCAATTCGTGTTGGCAAGGTAGGGTTTGCTGGGCTTGACGTACTTGAAAATGAAGATGGACTCTATTATTATAACCGTTCAGGCGACATTATTGATAATCCGCAAATGGCGCAATTAAGATCTTTCCCCAATGTGCTTTTAATGCCGCATACAGCTTTTTATACTAAAAAAGTTGTGTATGCGATGGCTGAAAATGTGGTGAAGGGTGTTATTGATATGATTGAAGGAAATGAAAATCCTTTGATAAATTAAATAAACTTTTTTATTTCATAAAAAAATCTTGACAATCATATCTTGTAGCAGTATAATATTAAAAAATTTTAGGAGAAAAGCGATGTTAAAACTTATTGACCGTTTTAATTTTACACTCTTTATTCAGTCCGCATTTTTTGCTTTTTATTGGCAGAGAAGACGGGCTTACATTGCTATATCTTAATTTTAATAATTGGAATTTTATATTCTGATTTTTTATGGATGCAATGCAAGCTTTGATATATTCACGGCTTGCATTTTTTTTATAAATTTTTAATCTTTTTGATGTATACATGATGGAGGAAAAATCAAAATGATAGCGGTTATAAAGCAAGGAACAGAACCTAAACAAATTGAAAACTTAATACAATGGTTAAATACACAAGGTGTTTCTACACACGTTTCAAATGGAGAATATTCAACCGTTTTAGGTTTGATAGGCGATACTTCTAAAATTGACATTGAGCTTCTTGAAAATCTTGAAATTATTGAGACGGTTAAACGTATAAGTGAGCCATTTAAAAGTGCTAACCGCAAATTTCACCCTGATGATACAATTATTGATGTTAATGGCTATAAAATTGGAGGTGGACATTTTGCATATATTGCAGGTCCATGTTCAGTTGAGTCAGAGGAACAGATAATTGAAGTTGCAAATCGTGTTAAAAAAGCAGGGGCAACATTCCTTAGAGGTGGGGCGTTTAAACCAAGAACCTCGCCTTATGACTTTCAAGGACTTCAGGCAACAGGACTTGAATTGCTTAAATTAGCTAAAAGAGAAACGGGCATGCCTATTGTTACTGAAATTATGTCAACAAGACATTTACCCTTGTTTGAAGATGTTGATATTATTCAGGTTGGTGCACGCAATATGCAAAATTTTGAGCTTTTAAAAGAATTAGGACGAACTGATAAGCCTGTTCTTCTTAAAAGAGGTCTTGCAAATAATCTCAAGGAATTACTTATGAGTGCTGAGTACATTATGGCTGGCGGAAATGAAAGAATAATTCTTTGTGAACGCGGAATTCGTACATTTGAAACCTATACAAGAAATACTCTTGATATTTCGGCGATACCTATGCTTCATGAATTAACTCATCTTCCTGTAGTTGTTGATCCAAGTCATGCAGGTGGAATGGCACGTCTTGTTAAGCCAATGGCAATGGCTGCTGCTGCGGCAGGATGTGATGGACTGATGATTGAAGTTCATAATAATCCGCAAGAAGCGCTTTGTGATGGTGCGCAATCGTTAACACCGGATCAGTTTGATGATGTAACAAATGCAGTTGAAAGAGTTCGTGAGGCAATAAAATGAAAATAGGCATAGTTGGATTGGGCCTTATTGGCGGCTCTTTTGTAAAGGCTATAAAAGCATATACAGAACATCAGGTTTTTGCTTATGATGTAAAGAACGATACTGTTGAATTTGCAAAATGTATGAACATTCTTGATGGTACGTTAAATAAGGAAACAATTCCTGAATGTGATTATATTATTATTTCAGTTTATCCTGATGCGGCAATAAAATGGATTGAAGATAATGCAGGAATTATCGGTAAGAGTACTATTGTTTTTGACTGCTGCGGTGTAAAGCAAATTATTTGCTCAAAGGCATATGAAATTGCTCGTAATAACGGCTTTATGTTTATTGGTGGACATCCTATGGCGGGATACCAAAAATCAGGTTTTAAATACTCA
>JAZOMK010000115.1:0-3280 GCA_045653985.1 Clostridia bacterium
ATAAACAGCTTCATATGCGTTTTAACCCAGGTCTGCCTGATGGGTAGTTTGAGTTTTTCTATTGGGGCGGGTACAGCAACGTTAAAATAAATATGCTAATCCATACTGCTGACAATGA
Organism: Clostridia bacterium; assembly: GCA_045653985.1. GTDB lineage: Bacteria > Bacillota > Clostridia > Christensenellales > QALW01 > UMGS1322. The sequence continues at coordinate 119 of JAZOMK010000115.1, forward strand.
TTCCATCCGCAAAATTTTAGATAAAATAGCTTCATTAAATATAAAAACCAATGAGCAGAAATTATTGCTTGATTGTTATATCAGAGAGCTTATTATAAACATATCCGAGAAAAACATTGATGATAAGAAAATGAGCTATAATATGGCAAGAATCATTAAATACATTGATGAAAATTATTTTATGGATATTACTCTTTCATCTTTATCAGAAAAATTTATGGTTTCGGAATCCTACATAGCAAGGCTTTTCAGAAATGATCTTGGCACCACATCAGTACAATATATAAATCATTTACGTATAATAAACGCTTGCAGGATGCTTTTGTGTAGCGGTAAATCTGTTGGCGAGATTAGTGAAGAGGTTGGCTTTAAGGATCAATATTATTTTACAAGAATATTTAAGTCGTTTTTAAAAATGACGCCTACGCAGTATAGAAAAAGTCGTATAGTAACATAAAAAGCAGGATTATTCATCCTGCTTTTTAATTTTTTATAATATCATTTCAATTACGTCTATAATTTCATCGCCCATAACTGCCAAAGCATAAGGTTTACCTGCTGAAAGCCTTGCTTCAATAAAGATATCTTCGCTGTTGAATATCTCAACTTCGCCATTTGAGTGAAGCGCAAGTATGTTTATGGGTTCTTTAACGTAAACGGCGCCTGCTACTTTTGTGCCGTTTGAACCGTTCTTTTTCCATTCGAAGGTTTTAAGACCTTTTCTTGCACGTAAGCCAAGTTCATAATCAACTGCAAGCGAACGTTTTGCATAACCTTTATCACTCATAACAACAATTTCACCTTCATCGGTGATCTGCTGTGCAAATACAACAAAGTCATTGTCATCTAACGTTATGCCCTTAACACCGGCGGTAACTCTACCCGTAACAGTTAATTCAGAAGCATCCATGTTAAGGCTCATACCGCTTGAAGTTATATAAAGTACACTTGACTCATCTTTTTGCATTTCAACGTTCACAAGGACATCGTCATTTTTAAGAGTAATTGAGTTAAATTTATTTTTCTTAACGGCATACTCTCCCATATCGGAAACCTTAATCATACCGTTTTTAGTCATAAATACTTCGTTGCCTTTAGGAAGAACGTTTTTGTAAGGAATAGCAAGAAGTATGTTTTCCCTGCTTTCAAGACCTGCACAAAGTCTGCCCAAAGCACAACCCTTGTCGCGCCACTTATATTCAGGAATATCCTCAACCTTAACGTTATAGCAGAATCCCGTATTACTGAATAACAACAGCGACATATCTGTCTGCATTTGTTCTACCCATAAGAATGCTTCATCTGCATTTTCGGGGGCATCTTTGTTTGAAAGATTATAGTTTTTAACGGAAACGCGCTTTATAAAGCCACCGTTTGTTATGCCAACTACAACATCCTCAACAGTTTTAAAGGTTTCCTTAGTAACGGTTTCTTCACTATGTCCGTAAATAAGTTGTGTGCGTCTTGCATCCTTATATTTGCGTTTAATATCAAGCAGACCTTTTTTAATAACTGTATTAAGTTTAGTCTTGCTTGCTAAAATGCTTTCAAGTTCTGCTATAAGCTCGCGTACTTCCTTTAAGTCTTTTTCTAAAGTCTCGATTTCAAGACCTGTAAGACGTTGAAGGCGCATTTCAAGGATTGCGGTTGCCTGACGCTCCGTTAAATCAAAAGCCTCTCTTAAACGTTCCTTTGCGGTGCGTACGTTGGGGGAGGAACGGATAATTTTAATTACCTTATCAATGTTTTGGATGGCAATCATTAAGCCTGAAAGTATTTCTTCCTTAATTCTTGCCGCATCAAGGTCATGGCGAACACGTTTGCGTTCAACTTCTTTTTGATATTCAATATAATATTTTGTTATCTGCAAAAGTCCCATCTGCATAGGCTTGCCGTCAGCAATGGCAACCATATTAACACCAAAAGTCTTTTGCATATTTGAGTATTTATAAAGATAAGAAAGGATTTTATCAACGTCTCCGTCCTTTTTAACTTCGATAACAGCTCTTAAACCTTCACGGTCGGATTCGTCGCGCACATCGCTTATCTGTGCAAGGGGACCTTTCTTTTCATTTACCATCTTCATAATTTCAACAAGCATTTCTGCTTTGTTTACTTCGTATGGTACTTCGTTTATAACGATAAGCTTTTTACCGTTAGGTGCATTCTCAATGGTAGTTTTGGCACGCATAATAAGCTTGCCACGTCCGGTTTCGTATGCTTCACGGATTGCTTCACCATTGATAATTTGACCACCGGTTGGGAAGTCAGGACCTTTTATAAACTTCATCATATCGTCTAAAGTAATTCTTGGATTATCAATCTGTGCGATTATACCGTCAATTACTTCAGCTAAGTTATGGGAAGGTATGTTTGTTGCAAGACCAACTGCAATACCCATAGCACCATTAACTAAAAGGTTGGGGAAGCGTCCCGGTAAAATTTCAGGCTCTTTTCTTGTATCATCAAAGTTAAGCGCCCATTTTATTGTGTTCTTTTCAATATCCCTTAAAAGCTCAAGGGCAAGTGGTGCCATACGTGCTTCCGTATAACGGAATGCAGCGGCAGAGTCGCCGTCAATAGAGCCAAAGTTACCGTGGCCGTCAACAAGAGGTGCACGCATAGCGAAATCCTGGGCAAGGTTTACCATTGCGCCGTAAATTGATGAGTCGCCATGGGGGTGGTATTTAGCCATCGTTTCACCAACGATGTTTGCTGACTTTTTAAAGGGTTTATCAGGGGTAAGTCCCTGCTCATACATTACGTATAAAATTCTTCTTTGTACGGGTTTTAAACCGTCTTCAACACGGGGGAGAGCGCGCTCTAAGATAACGTGTTCAGAATAGGGAATCATGGAATCGTGCATTACAGATTCCATAGTCTGGGAAAGAATTATACTATTGTCAATTATTTCATCGCTTTTCTTTGCCATTTACTTTATAACCCCCATATCTTTTGCAAATTCGTCAACCTTATTGAAGTTGGCGTTTTCAATTATATACTGTCTGCGTACATCAACCTTATCGCCCATAAGTACTGTAACAAGACGTTCAGCCTCAGTTGCATCTTCGATTGTTACTTTAACAAGCGTTCTGTGTTCAGGGTTCATTGTGGTTTCCCAAAGTTGTTCAGGATCCATTTCGCCTAAACCTTTATAACGCT
>JAZOMK010000116.1:0-1169 GCA_045653985.1 Clostridia bacterium
TGCTTACTCAGAAGAAGAACTTATTGAAGTTGGTATCAACGCATTTAAACTTTCACCCGTACATCAGGTTCTTATTGAAAAGAGCGTTAAGGGTTATAAGGAAATTGAGTTTGAAGTTATGCGCGACTCCAACGATCATGCAATTACTATCTGCGGTATGGAAAATATCGACCCCGTTGGTGTACATACGGGCGACTCATTGGTTGTTGCACCTATTATGACTTTAAGCGACCATGACCTTAAAATGCTTAATGATTCAGCAATCAAGATTATTCGCGAGCTTAAAATCGAGGGCGGCTGTAACGTACAGTTTGCACTTGATCCTAACTCAAGCCAGTATTATCTTATCGAGGTAAACCCCCGCGTTTCACGTTCATCAGCACTTGCATCAAAGGCATCGGGTTATCCCATTGCCCGCGTTACTGCAAAAATCGCTGTTGGTATGGCACTTGAAGATATTAAAATTGCAAATACAAATGCTGCTTTTGAGCCTGCACTTGATTACGTTATTGCTAAGCTTCCAAGATTCCCCTTTGATAAATTTGCAACTGCTAAAAATACTTTAGGCACACAGATGAAAGCAACGGGCGAAGTTATGGGCATCGGCTCAACTTTGGAAGAGTGCTTATTAAAATCAGTTCGTTCACTTGAAATCGGCTGTTGCCATTTCCATCTTCCTAAGTTTGATAAGATGACAAGCGAAGAATTGCTTGATTACATTAAAGAATTTAAGGATGATAACATCTTTGCCGTTGCTGAGCTTTTAAGACGTAAAACTGATATTGAAACTCTTTATGACGTTACCAAAATCACAAGATACTTCCTTGAATCCATCAAGAAAATTGTTGAGATGGAAGAAGTTGTTAAGGCAAACAAGAATGACATTAACGTGCTTAAAGATGCAAAGGTAATGGGCTTCTCAGATAAGTTCATTGCAAAGCTTTGGGGCGTAAATGAAATTGAAGTATTTAATCTTCGTAAAGAAAATAAGATGTTCCCCATCTTCAAAATGGTAGATACCTGCCATACAAATGCTTACATTCCTTATTTCTATTCATCATATCAAGGCGAAAACACATCAATCCTTACTGATAAAAAGAAGATTGTTGTTTTAGGTGCAGGCCCTATCCGTATCGGTCAGGGTGTTGAGTTTGACTATTCAACCGTAC
>JAZOMK010000117.1:0-1566 GCA_045653985.1 Clostridia bacterium
TTATAAGTCAGTTGAACTTATGAAAGAACACATTAAAAGAACACGTAACGCAGGTTGCCTTGATGATGTTGGCGGCTTTGGCGGTTGCTTTGGGCTTCCTACGGGCTATGAAGAACCCGTACTTGTAAGCGGCACAGATGGTGGTGGTACAAAGGTTAAACTTGCAATTTTAATGGATAAGCACGATACTATCGGTATTGACGCAGTTGCAATGTGCGTAAATGATATTATCTGTTGCGGTGCAAAACCACTTTTCTTCCTTGATTATATTGCTTGCGGAAAGAACTATCCTGAAAAAATTGCTTCAATCGTAAGCGGTGTTTGCGAAGGTTGTGTACAGTCAGGTGCAGCTTTAATCGGTGGCGAAACCGCTGAACATCCCGGCATGATGCCTTTAGAGGATTATGACCTTGCAGGCTTTGCAGTAGGTATTGTTGATAAAAAGAAGATTTTAGATAACAACAAAGTATCAGCAGGCGATAAGGTTATCGCACTTGCATCATCAGGTGTACATTCAAACGGCTTCTCACTTGTACGCAAGGTGTTTGATATCGGCAACTGTGATTTAACAGCATATAAGGATGAGCTTAACGGCAAAACCTTAGGCGAAACCTTGCTTACACCTACAAAAATTTACGTAAAGTCAGTTCTTGCACTTTTACAAGAAGTTGACGTACACGCTATTTCACACATTACAGGCGGCGGCTTCTATGAGAATATTCCAAGAAGCTTACCTGATGGCTATTCAGTTAAAGTTGATAAAGCATCACTTAAAATTCTTCCTATCTTCAACCTTATCCAGAAAGTTGGAGGAATTTCTGAACGTGATATGTTCAATACCTTTAACATGGGTGTTGGCATGAGCATTGTTGTTAAGGCTGACGAGGCTGATAAGGCTCTTGAAATCTTAAAGGCAAATGGCGAGGATGCTTATATCATCGGTACTGTTATAGAAAGTGATGAGGGTGTTATCATTGAATAAGAAAAATATTGTTGTTCTTGCTTCAGGCGGCGGTACAAACCTTCAGGCATTGATTGATGCTGAAAAAAGGGGAGAGTTAGGCTGCGGTAAAATTACTTGCGTTATTGCATCAAAAGCCGATGCTTATGCACTTGTCCGCGCTGAGAATAACGGAATCAAAACACGTACGCTTATAAGAAAAGATTACGATGATGTTGAAAAATATACAGAAGATATGCTTAATGCACTTCTTGAAGAAAAGGCTGACGTAATCGTTTACGCAGGTTTTATGACTATTTTAGGTGATGCTGTATGTAACGCATTCCCCAATAAAATGGTAAACGTACATCCTGCACTTATCCCGTCATTCTGCGGTAAGGGCTATTATGGACTTCGTGTACATGAAGAAGCTCTTAAAAAAGGCGTTAAGGTATCAGGCGCAACAGTTCATTTTGTTACGGCTGAATGTGATGGCGGACCTATTATCATGCAAAAAGCAGTTGATGTTTTTGTTGATGATACTCCTGAAACTTTACAGAGTCGTATTATGGAGCAGCCAGAATGGAACATTTTACCCCAAGCGCTAAGTTTTCTTTGCGATGAAA
>JAZOMK010000118.1:0-6088 GCA_045653985.1 Clostridia bacterium
GGTAATTAAAGATTTTGTTATTCAGGGTGGCGATCCTACAGGTACGGGATATTATGGCAGTGATGAAACCATTAAGGGTGAGTTTGGCATAAACGGCATTTCAAATACTTTAAATCATACCGCAGGTGTAATTTCAATGGCGAGAGGGGAAGATCCTAACTCCGCATCAAGCCAATTCTTTATTTGTCATGGTGATTGTAGAGATTCCCTTGATGGCAGATATGCAGGCTTCGGCAAGGTTATTGCAGGTATGGATGTTGTAAATAGAATAGCAACAACGGAAACCGATTATAAGGATAAACCCGTAACCGATCAGCAGATTTCTTCTATTAAATTTGTCGAAATTGAGAAATAGTATTTGCAAAAAAAGGATATCTGTTGTAAAATATAAATATCAATTTGAAAGGAAGAATTTTAAAATGGATAAGTTTATTATTGAAACAAGCGCACGTCACGTACACGTTTCTCAGGAGGCTCTCGAAACTCTTTTCGGTGCAGGTTATACCCTCACACCTAAAAAAGATCTTTCACAGCCCGGTCAGTTTGCTTGTGAAGAGCGCGTTACAGTTGTTGGCACAAAGAAGGAACTTGCAGGCGTAAGCATTTTAGGCCCTGTTCGTCCTGCTACTCAGGTTGAACTTTCAGCAACCGATGCTCGTTCAATCGGTGTTGGTATCGCTATTAAGGAATCAGGCGATGTTGCAGGCACACCCGGCTGCAAGCTCGTTGGTCCTTGCGGTGAAGTTGAAATCGCTGAAGGCGTTATCGTTGCAAAACGTCATATCCACATGACACCTGCTGATGCTGAAAAGTTAGGCGTTAAAGATAAGGAAATCGTTGCTGTTAAGGCTGAATCTGCAGAACGTTCCTGCATTTTTGAAGACGTTGTTGTTCGCGTAAGCGATAAGTTTGCCCTCGCAATGCACATTGATACTGATGAATCAAATGCTGCTTTTGGGGTTAAGGAAGGCTACATCGTAAAGTAACAAAACGCAATAATTCTTCGAAAACAAGCCACCAAAATCGGTGGCTTTTTCTGTGTTGCAAGCAGGATAAAAACTCCGTCATTTACCTAAGTGTAAACTTCCTCGTTTTTACCTGCATGCGCCTTGAATTTCGAATTTTATTGCGTTTTGTGGTGCACAAAAAAGCGGATTTAATCACTTTTGCGCCTGATTTTCAAGCTTTTTTGCACTACTTAGTACAAGAGAAAATTAAGCCACCAAAATCGGTGGCTTGTTTTGCATGTTATTCTTTAATTGGTACGGCAATCTGGGTGATGTAATCGTCGCTGTTTTTGCCGCGATTGGGCGGGCCTTCCATATAAATTGAACGGAAAGGACCTGCAACGGTTATATTATGTTCTTTTACGTATTCAGCTAAAGCGCGTATGGCGATGGGGGTTTCGGTATATGGACCGCGGTAGTAAATGCAAAGGGCGGGAGTTTCAGCGAACTCAGCACGAAATTCTCCATCATAATCATTTTCAACGGGGATGCAACACATAAGGTCAAGCTTATCTATTGAGGTGGAGATGCGCATTGTAAACATACGCCCAAGCATAGCCATTTTGCCCGTGCGTGCGGCGGCTATGTAGGTATCGCGTAGGTTATTTGCGGCATCTAAAACGTTTTTACATTGATACTCTTTTACATAACAAACTTGTGCGGGAAGTACGGTTTTACGTACGGTTAAGTCGCCACGTTTTGCGGCACGTACCTGAAGCATTTGAATATTACGGTCTAACGCTGCGCGCAATTCCATAAGCCTTTGTAAATGTACTTCGATATTTTGTGTATCGTAATAATATTCGGCAACCTCTTTGATTGTTAAACCAAGCGCTTGAAGCGAGCGTATTGAACGTATCTGCGTCATATTATCGGCTGAATAGTAGCGATATCCGCTTTTTTCATCCTTGATTTCAGGCGTTAAAAGTCCCATTTCTTCATATACGAGAAGAGCCTTTCGCGTTACGCCAAGTATCTTTGTAACTTCACCAATCTGGAACAAAGTTGAATCGTGGTTTTTCATAAACGACCTCTAAAATTTACAAAATAAGTTGTACCTGCGGGGGCGACTTTTGAAGTATTATAGCACACGAAATTTATTTTTGCAATAGGCATACGTTAAAAAAATAATATATCATGTTTAAAAATGCAATATAAATGTTAGAAAATGCAATTTTATTTCATTTTTTTATTTGCTATAATAATATTATTAAATATCCTTAACAAAGGGGAGGAATAGCAAAATGAATAATGAATTTTATAAACCTTATCTTAATGGCGAAAAGGTTTTTTATGCTTATAATCGTGAAGATTTAATAAAGCGTCCTGTTTTTCCGACTATTGTATTTGATGGTGGCGCGTTTTTCTTTGCCAATGATAAATTCGGTACAACTGATGGGGATTTCTTCCTTGAAAAAACAATGGACGGAAGCATTTTTGACTATTGGAAGCGTGATGGAAAGCTTCAATGGGACGGTATTTATTGGGACTTTAGACCAATAGGCTATTTTTCTGAATGGGAAGGGCATATCTGGCTTAACCGCTTATATATTCTTTTGCCCCTTGCCCACGCATATTTAAAAACTAAAGACGAAAAGTATGCCCAAAAATGGCTTGAAATTTTAAGGCAATTTATTATTGACGTGCCATATACAACTTATGAGGGCAGACCCGGCGACCTTTTGTGGCGCGATATGCAGGTTACCTGGCGCACAATCACCCTTATGCACAGCATATTTATGCTTGGCGAAAACACGTCATTTAATAAAGAAGATTGGGATTTTGTATATGATACGGTAAAGCTTCACGGCAATCATATTATAAAAGAGGGGCATAAGCACGCACCAAACCCCGGCCCTGATAATCATATTTTGCAAATAGGTACGGCAATTACCATGCTTGGCTGTTTGTTCCCTGAATTTTTTGATAGGGAAGAAGCATTAAATGTTGCTAAAAGACTTATTTCCTTTAATATGGAAACTTCAATCTACTCAGACGGTTGCAATAATGAGGATAGTTTAAGTTACTCACACTTTATTGCCCGCCTTTACCTTGAAGCTGAGCTTCTGTTAAAATATAATAATTGTACTGCCATTGAAGGGCTTCATGATTCGGTGCAAAAGCAGTACGAATTTTTGTATAAGTTTGCTTCGCCTAATGGCAAAAGCTTGCAGATTGGCGATTCCTATGCCTTTGATGCTGTAGGCGATGTTGATTTTATAAACAGCTTTTATCCCCTTGATTTTAAGCGCGAAAGAAAGACAACTTTATTTGAGGGTAGCCGTATGGCGTATCTTGAAAACGGCGATTTTTCGCTTTACGTTGACGCAATGGATATGGACGAGTGGCATCAGCACTTTGGCAGACCGCACTTCCTTTTGTATTATAAAAATCAACCCCTTGTTATTGATTCAGGTAGTGTGAACTATGACCGCGGCTACATCCGCAAGCATCTTAATTCTGAAAAATCCCATAACGTTATTTATGCTGAGGAAATTCCTTTAACTAAAAAACCATCAAATGAAACGCTAAAGGTTTTAAAATTTGAAGATAATGCTGACGTTAAGATTTTTGAAATTGAAAATAACGTTACAGGCGAAAATAAAGGCTATAATTGGGTGCGCAGATTCGAACTGTACATTGATCGCCTTGAGATAATTGATACTGTAAAAGCCACCGAAAAGCTTAATTTTGTTTCTAAAATCTTCTTGCCTGATTGCCGCGTAGGCTATACACCACCACGCGAAAAAATGCTAAAAGAAGAAAAATTGCGCTTTGGCTCTTTTATGGAAACTATTACAACCGATACGCCTTTTGAGGTTGAATTTACACCTTGTGTTGATGAATTTAACCGTATGAACTATGCTGAAAGCCTTGTGCGCAAATTTAATACTGATGCTTTCTTGGAAAAAACGGTTATCCGCTTTGATAAAATTCATGACGGAATGAATTATTATCTTGAACTTACCGATGAATGGAAAAACTATTTTGCAAGAATAAATAAGTGATGAAAAGCCTGCATTTTGCAGGCTTTCTTTATAAAAACATTGCAAAGCGACTTTATATGTGTTAAAATAAACAAAACTACATTCAGGAGATAATGCTATGACTGAACAACAGATACAAAAAATAGTAACAGAAAAAATGGCACATCGCCCTAAAATAATCGAAATGTTTAAAAATTGCTATTCTGATACACTTGAAAATACAATTCGATTTGGCGAAGACGATACTGTTTTTATGCTTACGGGGGATATTCCTGCAATGTGGTTAAGGGATAGTACCAATCAGTTAAGACCATATCTTATAACGGCATCGGAAAATGAAAAAGTAAGCAAAATCATTGAAGGCGTTATGAAAAAACAGTTTTTATGTATTTTAAAAGATCCCTATGCCAACGCCTTTAATGAATGTGCAAATGGCGCAGGGCATCAAAGTGATGATACGCAAATGTCTGAAGATGTATGGGAAAGAAAATATGAGGTTGATTCCCTTTGCTACCCAATACAACTTGCTTATTTATATTGGAAAAATACTTGCAGTACAAAGCATTTTGACAGCTTGTTTTTATCGGTATTAAAGAAAATAGTATCAGTATGGAAAATTGAGCAGAATCATATGGAAAAGTCATCATATCATTTTCGTCGTGAAAACTGCCCACAAAAGGAAACTTTGGGGAGTAACCCGGTAGGTAAAACGGGCATGACGTGGTCAGGCTTCCGCCCAAGCGATGATGGATGCGTTTATAATTATCTTGTGCCGTCAAATATGTTTGCAGTAACGGTATTAAAATATGCCGAGGAAATTCTTGATTTATTCTATAATGAGCCTCAGTTTAAGGATGAAGTAGTATCCCTTTATAAAGAAATTGAAGATGGTATAAATAAATATGGCAAAATATATGATGATGACTTTGGTGAAATCTATATTTTTGAAACAGACGGATTAGGCAATATTTATCAGATAGATGATGCCAACGTGCCGGGGCTTCTTTCAATGCCATATTATGGTTATTGTAATGCTGATGATGAAATTTATCTTAATACACGCAAATGGGCGCTGAGTAATAAAAATCCTTATTATTTTGAGGGTAAGGCGGCATCGGGAATCGGAAGTCCCCATACAGGGCAAAACAGAATATGGCATATTGCGTTGGCTATTGAGGGTATGACTGCTGAAAAAGTTGAAGAAAAAGAGCATATTCTTGATTATTTTGAAAAAACTGATGCTGATACGGGCTTTGTGCATGAAGGTTTTGATAAGGACGATCCCTTTAAATTTTCGCGTCCCTGGTTTTCGTGGGCTAATGCTGTGTTTGTTGAGTTTGTGCTTTCCTGTTGCGGTATTGAAATTGCAAAATAAAAAAATCCTGCATTTGATGCAGGATTTTTATCATTCTGTAATATTTAAAGTTACAAGTGTTTCATCAACCGTGGGAAGATTTTGGCCGTCAATAACAACTTCACCATTGGCGATTTTTGCTTTTAAGCTGTGGTATTCTTCCAAAGTAAAGCCCTTAAAAAGCCACGTGGCTTCGTACTCAGGCATATAAATATAATTGCCGTTCTGTAAGCCGAAGTACGCGGTTTTACCGCCTAACTGTGTATCCCAATCACCTGAAAGAAGGCGATCAAGAGTGGTATCAACTGCTTCGCGGAGACCTTTTATGGTGCTTGTCATAAATGGGTTATAGTCAAGGTTCGCCCCTAAATATGATTGATCGTTATTGGTACCTATAAGATAACCCATATTGTTTACTGCTGTTTTTGCACAAATTTCAACAAAATCATCATCGGCAGAAATCATTATAAGTTCAATACCGTTTTTGTACCATGAATCAATACCGCTGATTGCGGCATCCTTACTTTCAAAATCAGAAATATAGCCTATTGTTATTTCAACGGAAGTGTTAAGTTCTTTTGCAGCATCGTTAGCGCCTTGAATATAGCCGTAAGCATAAGCTGTAAAAGCTTCGGATGGGTGGTCGCCAAGATAAGCGATTTTTTTGAAGCCGTCTTTTACCGCACCGTAACCTGCAAGATAACCGCCTTGCTCCTGAAAAGTCGGATCGTAGCCATGTC
>JAZOMK010000119.1:0-2343 GCA_045653985.1 Clostridia bacterium
GTCTTGGTATAGGAATTATAAGTTACTTTGGATTCCTTCTTTTCGGTATACCTTATTCGCTGTTGCTTGCAATTATAATAGCGGTTACCAACCTTATACCTTATATCGGCCCCTTTATCGGTGGCGCACCGGTTATAGTTGTTGCCCTTGCAACGGGCGAGATTTCTACCGTTATTGAGGTATGTATCTTCATGCTGGTAATTCAGCAGGTTGAAGGAAATATTTTAACACCGTGGCTCACTTCTGATGCCTTGGAAATTTCACCGATACTTGTACTTATAGGTATTGCGGTGTTTGGCGCAATGATGGGCGTTGCAGGTATGATTCTTGGCGCACCTATCGTAGCAATAATAGCTGGCTTAGTAAGCCGTGCAGTTGAAAAAGCAGAAAAGAATGAAGAAATAGAGGAGAAAAACGATGAAATTAAGTGAAAAATGTCAGAAAGTACAGGGTTCTGTAACTCTTCAGATAGATGCAAAAGCAAAACAGATGAAGGCTGAAGGAAAGGACGTTGTTTCCTTTGGCGCAGGTGAACCTGATTTCCAGACACCCCAATATATTATTGATGCCGCAATTAAGGCATTGGCTGACGGCAAAACTAAATATACTGCCGCAGCAGGTATCCCCGAATTAAGAAAAGCAGTTTGCACATTAACAAAGAAGAACTTAGGTGTTGATTGCGAATTTGACCAGGTTGTTATTTCAACAGGTGCAAAGCAGGCACTTTTTAACGCATTGCAGGCGGTAGTAAACGAAGGCGACGAAGTTATTATCTTCACACCTTATTGGGTAAGCTATCCTGAGCTTGTTAAGATGGCAGGCGGTGTTCCGGTTTTTGTAAATACCATTGAAGAAAAAGGCTTTGCTATTGACTTTGATGCACTTAACAGCGCTATTACCGAAAAGACCTGCGCAATCATTTTAAATACACCCTCAAACCCCTCCGGTGCAGTTTTATCTGAGGATGATATTAGAAAGATTGCTGAAATCACAAAGAAATATGATTTAATGGTTGTTTCTGATGAAATTTATGATTGCCTTCTTTATGATGGTGCAAAGCACTTCTCAGTTATGCAGATTGATGATGATATGCGCGAAAGAACAATTCTTGTAAACGGTATGTCAAAATCATATGCTATGACAGGCTGGCGTATGGGCTATTCAGTAAGCAGCAAGAAGATTGCAAAAATGATTGCAAACTATCAGAGCCACGCAACAGGCAACCCCAACACTATTACACAGTATGCAACCCTTGCTGCCATCGAAAACGAAAATCCCGAATATGAAAAGATGCTTGCTGAGTTTGACAAGCGCAGAAAATATATGGTTAAAGCCGTAAATGAAATTAACGGTTTAAGCGCACAGACGCCTAAGGGTGCATTCTACGTAATGGTTTCAATTAAAGATATTTTAGGCAAATCATATAATGGCAAGAAAATCGCAGGCTCAATGGATTTTGCTGAGATTCTTCTTGACGAAACCATGACGGCCGTTGTACCCGGTGGTCCCTTCGGACTTGACCATTACATAAGACTTTCTTATGCAACAAGCATGGAAACTATTGAAAAGGGGCTTTTAAGAATAAAGAATTTTGTTGAAGGAGTTAAATAATGCTTAAATTAGATAAAAATAACAGACTTTCGGAAAATGAATATAGCTATATGCTTCAGGACGTTAAAGAGCCTGAACTTTTCCGAACCTTTTATGAATATACGTCAATACCCAAGATAGGCTTCAATGAACGCCACGTACCTATGGTTACACCTGAAGAATTGTGGATTACAGATACAACTTTCCGTGATGGACAGCAGTCCACATCACCTTTCAGCGTTGAACAGATAGTTGAAATTTTCAAACTTCTTTCTCGCCTTTCAGGTCCTAATGGTATTGTTCGCCAGAGTGAGTTCTTCCTCTATAGCGAAAAGGACAGAAGAGCTGTTGAAAAGTGTATGGAATTGGGACTTCGTTTCCCTGAAATCACAAGCTGGATACGCGCTAACCCTAAAGATTTTGAACTTGTTAAATCAATGGGCGTTAAGGAAACAGGCATTTTAGTTAGCTGCTCAGACTATCACATTTTCAAAAAAATGAATCTTACAAGATCAGGCGCAATGGAAAAATATCTTTCCATCGTAAAGGCAGCCTTAGAGCAGGGCATTGTACCTCGTTGCCACTTTGAAGATATTACACGTGCTGATTTTTACGGCTTCGTTGTTCCCTTTGCATCAGAGCTTATGAAGCTTGCAGAGGAATCAGGCATTCCCATAAAGATTCGTGCTTGCGATACAATGGGCTTTGGCGTTTCCTATCCCGGTGCATCACTTCCCAGAAGCGTACAGGGTA
>JAZOMK010000120.1:0-1597 GCA_045653985.1 Clostridia bacterium
CTGTAACGTCATCACCCTGCCAGCAATGGATTGCTACGGGAATGTTTTTAAGTTGTGCGACGGCCGGATCAGTATCAACGCCAAGTGCAGCGTATATAGCTTTTGCTTCTTCATAACGTGTACTCATTGTTTATATTCTCCTTAATAATTATATTTTATAATATTATATATTATAGATTTCTTTTTGTAAAGTGGGAATTTACTGTTACTCAGTTATATTTTCAGGTGCAGGAGTCGGTGCAGGGGTTGGTGTAGGCGTTGGTGTTGCGCTTTGTGCCGAAACGTAAATTTTACCTTGTATCGCTTCATACTTTGAAACGGTTAAAAGGGATTTAACGTCTTCCTTGCCCGGTTCTTGCCAAACTTGATAAACGTTTACGGTATAGCCTGTACGTGCTTCAGTTACAACCTGTTTTTCACCTGCTTTAAGCAGATATTTATTTTCAGTATCCGGTATAATTTCAGGTTCGGGAGGTTGAACCTCAGAAACAACCTCAGTTTCAATTTTCACCTTTGCATTATTTGGAAGGGGTGTTCCGTAAAATTCAACTGTAACGTAAAGGGTTGAGCCTTTTTTAGTAATAGTTGAATGTATAAAGTAAGGTGTTGAAGTATTATTATACATTTTAAGGTCGGTATGCGGCCAAGAAACGGTTGCATCAAGACCTTTATCAATATAAACTGACGGCCATGAGTGTGGGCGACGTTCAACAATTTCAATAGGTGCGTTTCTGCCAACTGAGTTTGCCCCTGAAAGAAGTGCCGCATAATAAATAGTTGTTGAGACCTGACAGATGCCACCGCCTACAGTTTCGTCATACTGCTGGTCGGCATTGATGAAAACACCAATACCAAAGCCGTTTTCAATGGTTCGTGCGCCTACCCATTGGTTAAATGAGAAGGTTTCACCGGGCATCCAGGTTCTTTCATTAAGACCTTCAAGGGCGCGGGTAATATTCTGGATTCTGCCCTCAGAAGAAGATGTTGAAAGTGTTGTTGTATGTTTACCTACAAGGGAATATGGCTTTTCAATATCAGCACGTTTGATGCGCGGCTGAACATCCTCAAGGGTAACGGTATACTCAACGTTTTCCTTATCCTTTTCCATACCGATTAAGCTTTCAATGGCATAATATGCTTTTAAAACATCAAACTTTTTGCCGATAACTTCATCAGTATAAGTATATTGGGGGCCATTACTGTATTTGAATGTAACTGTTGCATCCTTCGCTTCAACGTCAACTTCTTTTTTAATATCAAGAAGCGCGTTATATAAAGGTTGAGGATCACCTATTATAGTTGCGGAAACATCAACTTTCTGCCCGCTGTTAAGAAGTGCGATTTTTTCGTTGCGTTCTTCAGCGGTGCCGTATCTGCCAACACGATATGCCATTTCAGCCGCTTTATCAACATCAACGGCAAGTTTAAGTGTTTTGCTGTCAAAATTCCACTTTTTATCGCCTGATTTTACGGTAAGCATCTTAGTTTTTACGTTGCTGTTTACCGTGCCTGAAAGGTGTGCTTTTGCTTCATCAACGGTCATACCGCCTACATCAACGCCTGATATTGTTACGCCATCAAGAATTTTATCGGAAAA
>JAZOMK010000121.1:0-1825 GCA_045653985.1 Clostridia bacterium
AGTTGGACTATTGTGATATACTAACAAAAAAGGAGATGTAATAATATGAAATACGATAAATTAAAAGAATATATGCTTGACTTATCAAAAATTCTTTGGGCAGAGCCTTATGGTGATTTTAAAAATCATTGCATAGTTGTAACAAAAAACAGTTCATATCCATCACAGTTATGGGATTGGGGCAACTGGGCAAACAACATCGCATTAAGGCAAATTGCCAAATACCAAGGCAAGCAGGATGAACTTATAAAGCACGAGATAGGCTCAGTAAACAACTTTTTAAACGAACAGCATGAGGACGGAAGCATTGAAATTGCCGTTTTTAGCGGCAAAGAATATGATTTTGTTTCTTTAATGCCACACAGAAACATCCACAAACCCATACTTGCCCAGCACGTTGCTTTCATTTTAAAGTATGTTGATAATATTGAATGGGCAAAAGAGATTTTCCCAAAATTAAAGAAGTTTGTTACATATTATGAAGAAAACGCAAAACACGAAAGCGGTTTGTTCTACTTCTTTGACGATTTTGCCATTGGTGTTGATAACGATCCTTCAACATTCTATCGCCCTGACAACAGTTCAGCATCAATTTACTTAAACTCATTGATGTATATGGAATTAGGTTCAATGAGCCACATTGCCTCATTGATAGGCAATGAAGAAGATTCAAAATATTATAAAGAAAAACAAAGCCAATTAAAGGATGCAATAAACACACATTGTTACGATGAAAAGGACGGTATGTATTACAGCTGTGATATTAACCTGCGTCCCATTGAGCCTGACGTTTTATTGCACTCAGGTTCGCCAAGACATTATTCAACACTCATTCAGCGTCTTGGCTGTTGGAGTTCCTTTTTACCTCTTTGGGCAGGCATCCCCACAAAGGAACAAGCTGAACGTATTGTTAAAGAAAATCTTTTGGACGAAAAGGCTTTCTGGGCAAAATACGGCGTCAGATCATTATCAAAATACGAAAAAATGTATCGTCTTGTAGGTACGGGCAACCCATCAAGCTGGCAGGGCGGCGTTTGGATTTTATCAAATTACTTTGTATTTAAGGCTCTTTTAAGATACGGTTACAAGGAAGAAGCTGAAACACTTGCAACGGCAACGCTCGATCTTTTGGCAATGGACGTTGAAAAGAACGGTGCCTTCCACGAATATTATAATCCTGATACCGGCGAAGGTCTTTTCAATAAAGGCTTTTCAAGTTGGAATTTACTTGCCTTTAATATGCTTGAATATTTTGACGGTAACGAAGTTATCGAAGAATTTAAGATGTAAAAATCGCACCAATACAATATTTTTTGACATTACAAAAGCCCCGTCTAAAAAAGACGGGGCTTTTAGTTGCAAGGAATTATCGAGCGCTGTAATTATTCCACAGTTACCGTGCCATCCTCTTCTATTGAAATTTTCATGCCTGTTTTTGTGTATTCAAGGAACTCATCGCCTAAAGAATCAATTACCGGCATTTTTGAACCTTCACCTTCAAGCCAAACATCAGCTAAAATTGCGCCTGCACCTGCTAAGGAATCAATAGGAAGTGAAAACAGCAAGCACGCAGGTTGACGGTTCATTGAGCAAGCACAGTAAAGCACAAGACCGCCCGTTGTTGAACCGATTGTCTGAGGAAGGCAAAGCGCCTTACCTGCCATCTGATGACCGAATAAATCAGGGTTATTCTGATCACCACAAGTTGCGTTTTTATCACCAAACTGCAATGCTTTCTGGAATGATGCAAGTGTATTTAAGCCGCCGTGAGATACAAGGGCTTCCGCTGTCAACTTACCGGGTGTTACTACCCTACCTTTAAATT
>JAZOMK010000122.1:0-4682 GCA_045653985.1 Clostridia bacterium
GTTAACCTCAACGGGGTCATTGGAGAAGCGATGAAGCTCCTCAAGTTCAATTTTGCCATTATCAAACGTACCTAAAATAGCACGGCCTGATGATGCGCCAAAGTCAAATGCCAAAACTTTTTTCATTATTTGCACCTCAAATAAATTTTATTTTTATATATAATACCACTAAAGGAGCATAAAAGTCAATTATTTTATATCAACTTTTACATATCCCGTTATAAGATTATCGGATTCCGCATAAAGTTTAAGTTCACCCGAACCTTTTACCTTAACTGCAACGGTTATTTTGCCTGCACGCATCTTTCTGTCAGGACAAGTTACGGGGGTATGATCAGAAATATCTGAGCCGGTACCAACTATCTTGCCGATACCATTTGTATTAAATGATACAAAGGGTGAAGCATCGGGAACTTCAATGCCGGTTTCATCAACACAATAGCAGGTAAACAATGCTATATCTTCGCCTGAACCTGAAACATCAAAGGCATTTTCACATTTAAGCATAAGCTTATGTGCTTTACCGCTTGTAATCTGTTCATCTTTGCAAACAACGTTACCGTCATTATAACCTACAACAGACAAAGTGCCTTTTTCAAACGGAACAGACCATTCAACGTGCTTATACTTTTCAACTGATTTTTTGCCTAAAGATTTACCGTTTAAGAAAAGCTCAGCTTCCTGACAGTTGGTATATGCCCAGACGTTGATATTTTCGCCTTTTTTATGTTCAAAATTCCAATGGGGCAACAAATGAATCATAGGTTCAACTGTAAATATTGATTTATTTTGATAGAAAGCGTCCTTTTTCTGCAAGAATAAATCTATTGCGCCTGCCTGAGAACATATACGCGGCCATACAGCTTCGCCACGATGTTCAAAAGCTATCCATTGATATAAGCCTACAACCCATGGTCTTTCCTTTATAACCTGCATAAAGGTTTCTCTGCCAATAAACCACTTTGTAGTATCGCGGTCATATGCAGGATAATATTGACGAAGTTCGTTTACATCCTCATACCAGCCGCGGGTGGTGCTTGTTGCACAGCACTCAGAGGCATAAATGGGTTTATTGGGATACTTTGCACGAACAACATCATACAGATGATGGTTATAGTTTATGCCAACAAGGTCCATATCATCATATACCGTTGCTTTATCAGGTGAATCCGAAACAGCGGAAGTAATTGGTCTTGTAGGATCAAGCTTTTTGGCAAAAGCCATCATTGCTTTTTGAATTTTGCGTCCGTTTTCAGTTAAGTGATAAGGTTCTTCATTACTCATAGACCACATAAACACGCTTGGACGGTTTCTATCACGCTTAATAAGCATTTCAAGTTGCTTTAAGCCATCTTCTGTTGAATGAAACCATCTGCCCTCGTCCATTACAATAAAGCCAAGTTCATCAAGGGCATCCATAAATGCCGCTGCCTGCGGATAGTGGGTTACGCGGTAGCCATTTGCACCCATATCCTTTAACATTTTTGCTTTATACCTGAAAATATTATCAGGCACAGCCTTGCCCGTTAAGCCAAAATCGCCATGACCGCACACACCGTAAATAAACACACGTCTGCCATTTAAGATAAGACCTTTATCGGGGGTAAACTTATAATCCCTGAAACCAAAGCGATCATAAACAGTATCAAAAAGTGCCTCATTTACATAAACATCAGTTTTAACGGTGTAAAGATAAGGATCATCAACATCCCATAAATGAGGGTTTAAAATTTCGCCTGAATATTTAGCAATGCCCTTATCTCTAAGACTTATGCACGTATCACCATATGTACATAACACTTCATTACCACGTTTATCAATAAGTGTTGTTACTGCTTTTACAGAAACATCATGATAAAAATCGTTTCTTATTTCAGTATCAATAAGAACCTTCCATGAATCTTCATTTTTCTCTGCGCGAATAAACACACCGTAAAGGTCAACTGAAACACACCTTGTCTTTTTAAGCCACACGTGGCGATAGATTCCACCACCCTGATACCACCAGCCTTCGTTTTGATGGTATCTTACGTGAACTGCAAGAACGTTATCACCGCCATAATTTATATAATCGGTAATATCAACCTCAAAAGAAGTATACCCGCAGTTGTTTTGCTTTAATTCACAACCGTTAAGATATACGGTACAGCGGGTTGCAACACCTTCAAAGAAGATGGTAATTCTTTTACCTTCATCCTCTTGAGGAATTACAAAATGCTTTCTGTACCAAGCATTTTCATATTTGAAGAAGCCTAATGCGGGATTTTCATCCTCATACATTTCGCCTGAAACAACGTAATCATGCGGAAGTTCAACATCTACCCACTTTTCGCCGTTATGAGAAACTGTACGACTGTAATTATCAGGAGTATCAAGATAATAAATGCTTGCAGGCCCCCACTTCATACTTTCAGTTTTGGCACAGGTATATATAGGGCCTTTACGCTTAGGCTCACTTACAACAATATCACCTTTATGGAAAAGCCATTTATCATCAAATAAAATTTGTTCTCTCATTTACTCTTACTCCTTACGGTTTTTTCATCGTCAATGAAATACGTTTTTTAGCTACATCAACGTTAAGCACCCAAACAGTTACAACCTGACCTACCTTTAAAACTTCCATAGGATGCTTAATGTAACGGTCGGTAATCTGTGAAATATGCACTAAACCATCTTGATGTACACCGATATCAACAAAAGCACCAAAGTCAATGATATTTCTTACCGTACCTTTAATTTCCATGCCGGGTTTTAAATCTTCCATCCCCATAACTTCGCGTTTAAGCATTGGTGGAGGAAGTTCATCGCGGACGTCGCGTCCCGGCTTTTCAAGCTCTTTTATAATATCAAGAAGTGTAGGCTCGCCTATTTCAAGCTTTTGGGCAATTTCTTTTATGCCGATAGCCTGAGCCTTTTCGGAAAGGTTTGTAAATTCCTTATCCTTTTTAATATCAAAACCGCACATTTCCAAAAGAGCCTTTGCTTGTTCATAACTTTCAGGGTGAACTGCGGTATTTTCCAAAATATTCTTGCTTTCAGGCACGCGAAGGAAGCCTGCACATTGTTCAAATGCTTTTGGTCCTAATTTAGGAATCTTTTTAAACTGTGCGCGTGAAGTAAATGCGCCGTTTTCTTCCCTATACGCAACGATATTTTTTGCCAAAGCATCACCGATACCTGCAACGAAGGATAAAAGTCTTGGTGATGCAGTATTAACGTCAACACCAACGTTGTTTACGCAATCTTCAACAACGCCTTCCAAAGTATTATCAAGTTGCTGTGGCGGCATATCGTGCTGATATTGTCCTACACCGATTGCCTTAGGTTCAATTTTAACAAGTTCGGCCAAAGGATCCTGAAGCCTGCGTGCAATACTAACTGCACTACGCAAGGAAACGTCATAATCAGGGAACTCTTTAGCGGCTAAGGGTGATGCCGAATATACTGATGCACCTGCTTCGGAAACAACCATATATGAAAGGTCATTATCCTTTAATTCTGATAAAATATCAGCAACAAGCACCTCAGTCTCATGGCTTGCAGTACCGTTACCGATAGCAATAATATCAACGTTATGCTTTTTGATAAGTGATTTTAAATATTCCTTTGCCTTTTCCTTGTCATGGTTAGGAAGTGTTGCGTAAATAACGCCCGTATCTAAAACCTTGCCTGTTTCATCAACTACCGCAACTTTACAACCGGTTCTGTAGCCGGGGTCAAGGCCTAATGCAGTTTTGCCCTTAATTGGCGGTACCATTAAAAGCTGGCGCAAGTTTACGCCAAACACTTTGATGGCGGCGTCAGTTGCTTTATCGGTAAGTTCTGAACGGATATCGCGCTCTATAGCCGGAAAAATCAAACGCTTATAGGCATCCTCTGCCGCTTCAAGCACCTGCTTTGAGCAAAGATTATCGCTTGTTATATGGATATTTTTAATGATAGACATTGCCTTATCTTCATTAAAATCAATGGAAACCTTTAAAAATTCTTCCTTCTCGCCACGATTTACCGCTAAAATTCTATGGCCTGCAAGTTTGGTTACGGGTTCTGAAAACTCCTTGTACATTTCATAAACACCCATATCCTCTTTATCGCCTTTAGCGATTAAATCGCTGTTATGATAGCAAACATAACGAAGGCGCTTTCTTGTTTCGGCATCATCGGAAATTTTTTCAGCAATAATATCCCTTGCGCCCTGAAGTGCATCATCAATATTCTGTACACCCTTTTCTTCATCAACGAAAGCTTCCGCTTCTTTATAAGGATCAACATCAGCCTGAAGATAGATTTTTTCTGCTAAAGGTTCAAGTCCCTTTTCCTTAGCAACACTTGCACGTGTTTTACGTTTCGGTCTAAAAGGACGGTAAATATCTTCAATTTCAGTTAAAGTTACGGCATTTTTCAAGGCCTCGGCAATTTCATCAGTTAAGTTGCCCTGCTTTTCGATAGCTTCCATAACCTTAGCGCGCATTTCTTCCAATTTGCGCAAGAAATCAAGGCGGTCAGCAAACTCACGTAAAATCTGGTCATCCAACGAACCTGTTTTTTCTTTACGATATCTTGCAATGAAAGGAATTGTGTTGCCTTCATCAATCAATGCTATTACGTTTTCTGCCTGCCATGTTTGAATTTTAAATTCTTCTGCTAATTTTATTGCTTCCATTTTAATCACCTAATAA
>JAZOMK010000123.1:0-4602 GCA_045653985.1 Clostridia bacterium
CAATTACCAAAGGTAATTGAACATATTCATTGCAAAGATATCGAAGTTGCAAAAAACGTTTTAAGATGTTTTTTGCAACGTAAAGCCGATTTCTATCGGCTTGGTTGAGTAATTTAATCAATTTCTCGACATTTGATAATCATTATAAAAAAATAAAGGCACGTTTTCGTGCCTTTTTCACTTAATAAATTCGCTGGGCGGTATACCAACAACACTTTTAAATACGTTTGAAAAATAAAAGGGATCTTTGTATCCTGAAAGTAATGAAACGTTTTTTATTGCCGTAACGCCTTGCTCAAACAAAAATATGGCGTGCTGGATTCTTATGTTAGTAAGATACTGTGAAAAGGGTATGCCGATAGTTTTTTTGAACACGCGCGAAATGTATTTGCTGTTATAGCCTAAATCATCGGCAAGTTTAGAAAGATTTAAGTCGCAATCAGCAAAATTATCCTCAATATGCTTTAAAATATTGCCGATAAGCTGATCCTCCGCAACTTCCTCTGAAGCCGTCATTTCGCCAAAGGTATATAAAAGTACACTTTCGCTTATAAGGTCAAGATTCTTCTTGTTCGCCTTTACAATGGCATTCTGCCATAGGGCAAGTATACCTTCATGTCCTTCAAAAATACAGTTCTGGGGTGTTATGCTAAAACGCGAGAACAGTTCAGCGCTTCTTTCACCATCAAAAGATATATACATATAATTAAGTTCATCAGTATTTTCAATGGCGAAAGGCACGTATTGAAAGGTAAAAAAGATATTTCCTTGCACTATAGCGCGAGAAAAGTTTTCCATTTTAAGTTGACCTTTACCGCTTGTTACAAGATATATGCAGTTATTTTGCGGCAATGCAGTTCTTGTAACAGCATCCTTTTCATAAACGAAATTTTTAACGTTAATACTGCCTGAAGTTACGTTATCAACAAATTTACATATATTATTTTGCTTTTTCATTTTATCACCATAAGAATTATATCCCATTTTTTTAGTTATTGCAAGTATTAAGTAGAAAATTTCTATTATTATATAGAATTATTCTATTTTGTTTTTTTAAGATAAGTGATACAATACTCTGCGGAAAGTAGGTAAAAACAAATGGAATTTTTAAGTTACGGTATGCTTAGCGCATCAACTATAATGTTTGGTGTGCAGTTTTTCTTTAATGATGTATTCCGCAGAAATTACGGAAACAGTTTTAGGGATACGCTTGTTTCACGTATAGGCGGCGGCTTGTTTAGCCTTGTGGCATTATTTATTATTCAGATAATACAAACACAAAAGGTTGCTTTTGAATACTCACATTATGCATTTGCTATGGCTTTTGTGGCTAACTTGAGTAGCTTCTTTTTATCATATTGCGGTCTTAAAGCATTAGGTAAGATAAACTTATCAATGTACTCGCTGTTTATGATGCTTGGCGGTATGGTATTACCATTTTTATCAGGAATCCTTATTCATGGCGAAGCTTTAACGATATCTAAGCTTTTATGCTTTATCGTAATCATTTTATCCTTGATTGTAGTAAAAGATATCGGTAAAAGTACATCAGGTACAATATACTATGTAGGCGTTTTTGTGCTTAACGGAATGAGCGGTGTAATTTCTAAATTATACGTAGCATTGCCTAACCGCGTTGAATCATTTGAAAAGATTTCGTCTGCGGGATATTCGGTGCTTATGGTACTTATATCACTTGCGTTATCGGGAATTTTGATTTTCTTTGTTAAGGGTGAAAAAAAGAAGCTTAATGCAAAAGCCGTTTTTGCTATGGGCAGCGGTACAGTTTTAAATAAGGTTGCAAATCTTTTGATGGTAGAAGCGCTTTTGGTTTTGCCGGCATCTGCACAGTATCCGTTTATTACGGGCGGCACTATTATCGTTTCGGCAATAATTGCTTTCTTTACCGATAAAAAGCCTACAAAACGTGAGCTTCTTGCAGTTTTAATTGCATTTATTGGTGTAATGTTGTTGTTTGTTCCCGATATATTAAAATCTTTGGGCGTTGCATTTAATGATATGGAAATAATCAAAATGCCTTGGCAAATCTGATAATTTAAAAGGAAGTAATAATGAAAACATTAAAAATCGGTATTTTTGGTTTTTGCCGCGGTGCATATTACGTTGATCACTTTTTAGCAAACAATGCCGAGGTTGTAGCTATTTGTGAAAAAGACCTTACGCGTCTTGAAAAAGCAAAGAAAAAGTTAGGCAGTATGGCAAGTTATTATACTGATTTTAACGCGTTTATTCAGCATAAAGGGCTTGATGCCGTTCTTCTTGCCAACTATTTTAACGAGCATACTGAGTACGCAATAAAACTGCTTGAAAAGAATATTCACGTTTTAAGCGAATGTACCTCCAACACTACAATGGCTGAAGGCGTAAAGCTTGTTGAAGCGGTAGAAAAAAGCAACGCCACCTACACTCTTGCCGAAAATTACCCATATATGCTGTTTAATCAGGAAATGAAAAAAATCGTTGAAGGCAAAACCTTAGGCAAAATAATCTATGCTGAGGGCGAATATAATCACGCAACTGATCCTTACGAACCTTTGCCTGATGATACGTTAGAATCACCAAGACTTTATGATAGCGAAAAGCATTGGCGATTATATAATCCACGAACATATTATGTAACACACTCACTTGCACCTATTATGTATTTAACAGGTGCAAAACCCATAAGAGTTACTGCTATGCCCGTTTTTTCGCCTTTGCCCGATGATTGCAATCGTGCGCCATTTGTCGGTGATAAAGCGGCAATCCTGACAACGTTAAATGATGATGAATCAGTTTTTAAATTTACAGGTTGCGCCTCCTTTGGTGGAAGCGAAAATTCCTATCGTCTTTGCGGTGTAAACGGCATGGTTGAAAACCTCCGCGGTACGGGTGGCAAAATAATGCTTCGCTACGAACCCCACACAAAGCCTGATGACAAGGAATTGATCAATTTTTATACACCCCAATGGGAAGGCAGAGATAAAGAGCTTATCAAAAAAGCAGGTCATGGCGGAAGCGATTTCCTGATTGTAAAAGACTTTTTAAATTCATTGCACCAAGGCAAGCAACATCCTTTCGATGTTTACTTTGCAACACGCATGGCATCCGTTGCCATTTTAGGTCATCGCAGTTTGCTTGAATACGGCAAGCCCTATGACATTCCCGATTTTTCTAAAAAAGAGGATCGCGATAAATACAGAAACGATAATCTTTCGCCCTATTGGCACTCAAACGGCACCGCACCAACAATACCTTGCTGTTCAAAAAAAGACTATGAACCATCTGCCTTACAAAAAGAAAACTTTAAAAAAGAGTTATCAAAATAACAAAAATCACCTTAAAAAAGGTGATTTTTTCTTATTCGCAAATAAATTTTACAGATACGATTTCGCAATCAGATCCTACACGCATAGGCATTCCCCAACCATGTACGCCTGAAGTTACAATTACCTGAGGGCTGTTTTCGTCCTTCTGATAATAGCCGTAATCAACATCATATATCATATCGGTTATTAAGTTTGCAGGGAAAACCTGCCCTTTGTGGGTATGCCCGCATAAGATTAAATCAGCTTCTGTGCCATATTCGTTGATTCTTGAAGGATTGTGATCCATTACTATAACGGGCAGAGTTGAATCTTCTTCTTTAAAAATCTTTGAGAACTCCTGCCTTTTCGCATCTATGCCACCAATGGGCGATTTATCAAGCCTGCCAACAATCACAAACCGATTATCAATAACCTCATATTCATCCCTTAAAAGCTTGATGTTTGTCTTTTCAAGAAGGTCAACCATATCATAATAGGTTTTGCCGGCATCATGATTGCCTAAACAAGCATACACGCCATAAGTGCTTTTAATATCACTAAGTGTTTTTATAACTTTATCAACATTGTAAATAGCCTCATAATCGCTATCAAAAACGTCCCCTGCAATGCAAACGATATCAGGGTTAAGAGAATTTATCTCCTCAACAATATGCGGTAACTTCATTTCCGAGCCTATTGCGCCTAAATGCAGATCACTTATCAAAACTACGTTTAAATCAGAGATGTCTTTTTTGCCCTGCAATTTAACTTCATAGGTAACGTGATCTATCGTTAAAGCATTTATAAAACCGAAAACGGAAACAAACATCGTAAGCGCAAGAACTCCGATTGTTACGTAACCTTTAAATAGTTTTTTTGTAACGATGGGCATTTTTGCAAGCTTCATTAACAATACAATTATTTCAGCAAGTAACGTAAATAACAATAAATACAGCATAATACCCATGCTATACCCACTTAAAAAGCCTAATACGTTTTTAATTTCTTTCCCAACGGGAAGCATCGACCGCATAAAGCCAAGTATCATAAATATAATTATGGCACTTACGCCCGTAAGCATCCACCAAAACCGCAGTTTGGGAAAGAAAACTTTAAAACCGCCATATAACTTGAACGCAATATAATAACTTACCCCGGCAAGCATGAGTAATAAAAATATTATAGCAAACATAACTTAAACTTATCACTTCCTTAAATATATTATACCTTCATTTACAAAAGTTTGCAATATCTGTATTACTACAGAGGGGTAAGAACGACCAAAAGTACACCA
>JAZOMK010000124.1:0-3363 GCA_045653985.1 Clostridia bacterium
AAAATTTTTAAAATAAATAAAGGATTTTTGAGTCTTTTGCAGAATTATATTATATGCAAAAGACTTTTTTTATGAAAGGTAGTTTTTATGCGAAAAGATATTGAGGATTTTGAAAGAGAATATTTATCACCTTTTGCGGCAAAATCTTATGAAAGCAAAGGCAGAGAAGTATTTGAAGAAGAATGTGATTTAAGAACTGCGTTTCAACGCGATAGGGATCGTATAATATATTGTAAATCCTTTAGACGTCTTAAACATAAAACGCAGGTTTTTCTTTCACCTGAGGGCGACCATTACAGAACGCGACTTACACATACGTTAGAGGTAAGCCAGATTGCGCGTACCATTGCTCGTGGCTTAAGGCTTAATGAAGATCTTGCAGAAGCTATTGCTATGGGGCATGATTTGGGGCATACACCCTTTGGTCATGCAGGAGAAAGAGTATTAAACCGTCTTTGCTCAAATGGTTTTGAACACAACGTGCAATCGCGCAGAGTTGTTGAAAAGCTTGAAAACGGAAAAGGTCTTAATCTTACGTGGGAAGTTCGTGATGGTATAGAAAATCATACCAGCCGTTCAAAACCCTCGACTTTGGAAGGCAAAATTGTCTCATATGCAGATAGAATTGCTTACATAAATCATGATATTGATGATGCTTGCCGTGCCGGGATTATTACTGAGGCGGATCTTCCGTTCAGAACCAATATGATGCTTGGTACAGACAATTCGTTAAGAATCGATACTCTTGTTACCGATGTTATAAAAAACAGTTACGGCAAAAACGATATAATAATGTCTGATGAAATTTATGAAGTTATGAATGAACTTCGCGATTATATGTTTAAAAATATTTATTCTTCACAAAGCTCCGCAAAAACAGAGGAAACTAAAGCGGAGGGGGTTATTGAAAATCTTTTTTATTCGTATATGGAGGATGAATCACAGTTGCCACAAACAATTAAGCTTGCCATAAAACAATTCGGTAAGGAGCAAGCTGTTTGTGATTATATTGCAGGCATGAGCGATGGTTACGCATTACGCGAATATGAGCGTATTTTTGTACCGCGTTCATGGCAGAGGGATTAGGAGGATATTATGCCGAGGATACCTGAAGGATTTATTGATGCGGTTGTTGAAAAAAACGATATCGTTGATATAATATCCGAATATGTTTCTCTTAAAAAAAGAGGCAACAAATACGTAGGTTTGTGTCCTTTTCATAATGAAAAAACACCTTCATTTACAGTGGATGGTGATAAGCAATTATTTTATTGCTTCGGTTGTCATGTTGGCGGAAATGTAATTGGCTTTTTGCAAAAAAAAGAGAATATGACCTTTTATGAGGCCATTGAAGAACTTGCAAAAAGGGCAAATATGTCCATGCCACAGTTAGAGGAAAACGGTGTTGCAACCTTCTCTAAAGAAGTTAAAAGCAAAATCTATGAAGCTAACAGAGATGCGGCAAGATTTTATTTCAATACTCTTTTTTCAGCTGAAGGTGTTGAGGGCCTTGAATATTTTACAAACCGCGGTTTAACGGAAAATATTATTAAACGCTTTGGTTTAGGATATGCGCCTAATGCTCGTGATGCGCTTATAAGACATTTAAAAGAAAAAGGCTACGATGAAGAAACTCTTGTTCTTGCAGGTCTTGCTAAAAGAAATGATTACGGTATACGTGATGTTTTCAGAACACGTGCAATGTTTCCTATAATTGCGCCTACGGGGGAAGTAATTGGATTTGGAGGACGTGTGCTTGATAAATCATTACCAAAGTACATAAATACTGAAGATACACCAGTTTTTAATAAAAGAAAAAACTTATATGCCCTTAATATTCTTAAAAAGAATAATAAAGGTAGGGCGATAATTGGCGAAGGTTATATGGATGTTATCGCTCTTAATATGGCAGGTTTTGATTATGGTGTTGCATCACTAGGTACGGCGGTTACACCTGAACAAGTACGTTTGCTAAAAAGGTATGCAAGTGAAATATACATATGCTATGATGGTGATAATGCCGGTATAAGCGCAACGCATAAGGTTATTGATCTTATGAAAGAAGCAGAACTAAAGCCCAAAATTATCGCGCTTCCGTTAGGTGTTGATCCGGATGAATTCATAAAAGAGCATGGCAGGGATGCTTTCTGGGAAAAAATGAAAACCGCAAGGACAAGCATTGAGTATTTGATGGATGAAGTTAAAAGTCAATGTGATATGAAAGCTGAAGAAGGCCGAGCACAATTTGCCCAAAAAACGACGGCTATTGTTGAAAAATATGCCTTTGATAGTATTGAAACGGAAATGTACATAAAGCGTATAAGTCAGTTAAGTGGATTTTCTTTAGATGCTTTGTATGGCAATTTTGATACTAAAAAGATGCCCAAAAAGCAAGTTAATAATGATACATATTACAGTACGCTAAGTAAGTTTGATTCTGTTACGGAAAGAGCGTTAATTTCAGTTCTCATTGAATATCCGTCTTTTGTTGAAAAGGCACAAAAGATATTAAAGGATGAATATTTTACAAATTCCGCATATATCAAATTATACAAATATCTTTGTGAAAATACAGAGAAAAAGAATATCAATAATTTAATGCGGATATTTGAAGAAGATAGTGATGTTATAACGGCACTTTCTGCGGTTGGAATTGAAAATATCGTATTTGGCGATCCTGCTGCATACATGGAGGATTGTTGCTTAAAAATAGCTATGGATTATTTTAATCGTGTTAGAGAAGAATTGAAAACAAAGTTGAATGATCCTGATTATACACCGGAAGAAAAGATTTCTTTTGCCGGAAAAATAGCAGAAACTGATAAAAAGATAAAAGAAATTCGTAGTAAATTTTAGGAGGAAAATATATGAGCGAGAATATGGGATTCAGCGAACAACTTGTTGATAAAATTGCTGAAATTAAAAAGAAAGTAAAAGAAGGAACTTTCAAAAAAACACTTACTTATACTGAAGTAATTGATATGCTTGATGGTATTGAGTATGATGTTGATCAAATTGAAAAAATATTTGATATTTTCGGCGAAATGGGTGTAACTATTCAGAGTGACGTTGATCCGGAACTTGAAAATATCATGGAAGATATTGGAGAAGTTGGCTCCAATATGATTATTTTAAATGATAGTGTTAGCGTTGATGATCCGGTTAGAATGTATCTTAAAGAAATGGGTAAAGTACCGCTGTTATCGGCTGATGAAGAAATTGAAATTGCACGTAGAGTTGAAAAAGGCGACGAAAGCGCAAAAGAAAAACTTGCGGAAGCAAACTTGCGTCTTGTTGTTAGTATTGCAAAACGTTACGTAGGCAGGGGAATGTTGTTCCTTGATCTTATTCAGGAAGGAAATC
>JAZOMK010000125.1:0-4503 GCA_045653985.1 Clostridia bacterium
AAGAAATCATTGCGATGAGCTTCCTTAAAATAAATGTTGAGGGCGATGTTTTTGAGCAAATAGGCAAGGTTGATGGTTTTATAAATATTGAAAAACTAAAAATAGCAGATAATAAATATCCACCATCAAAAAATGAGGATATAATAGGCGAGTTTGATAACGGCTTTGGTAAGTTTATAAATGATTTTAAAGAGTATTTTATTTACAAAAAAACGCCAATGCCCTGGGCAAACGTTATCTCAAACAACAGTTTCGGGACGCTTTTAACTGAAAATGGTGGGGGATATCTTTGGCAAGGTAATTCAGCACTTAATAAACTTTCGCCATGGTATAATGATTCTATAACAAACCCTTTAGGCGAAGCACTTTATATAAGGGATAACAATATAAAACGTTTCTGGAGTATAACGCGCGATCCCGTTGATTCAGGTGATGAGCACAGTACTGTGTTTGGCAAAGGCTATGCTGTTTATAATTATGGCGGCTTTGGAATGAATCAAAAACAAACGGTGTTTGTTCATAAGGAAAAGCTTATAAAAGTAATAAAGGTTGATATTGAAAATCACCGCAATAATCTTTCTGCTTTCTATTTCATAAAACCTTTAATGGGTGAAAGTTTTATTGATGCCTTTAAGTTCATTGAAATTGAAGAAAAGGAAGGTATGCTATGCGCAAAACGCAATAATGAATATATGTTCATATATGCAAAAGATGCGGAATATTGCGATAACGAGCGGGCATTTTTCGGTAATGGCGATTTATCTAAGCCTTATGCAGTATATAGTGGCGACTTTATTAAATGTGAAAAAGGCAAGCAACTTCTTGCACTAAAAATCAACACAAAAAGTAAATTCAATATCTTTATCGGCTATGCAAAAAGCGAAGAAGAATTAAAAAATATAAAGGTTGAGCTTGATAATGCTGATGTTGAACAATGGCTTGAAGACGTAAAAAATCATTGGGATGAAAGGGCAGAGAAGATACAAATAAAAACGCCTGACAATAAGCTTGATGCCATCTTTAATAATTGGCTTTATTATCAATGCGTATCTTCGCGCCTTCAGGCAAAATGCGGTTTCTATCAGGCTGGCGGTGCGTGGGGATTCAGAGATCAACTGCAGGATTGTCTTATGCTTATGATATCCGAGCCTGCCTTTGTAAAAGCGCATATATTAAAATGTGCCGCCCATCAGTTTAAAGAAGGCGACGTTCAGCATTGGTGGCATGATCCTTATCAGGGCGTCAGAACCCATGTAAGCGATGATTTATTGTTCTTACCGTATATTGCTTCAATTTATGCACGCACAACGGGCGATGAAGACATATTTAATATTGAAGTTCCTTTCCTCGAAGGGCATACGTTATCTGATAGGGACGATCTTTATGAAAATGCGTGGCAGTCAGAAGAAAAAGGTACGTTATATGAACATTGCATCCGTGCCATAAAACTTGCAATCCAAAGAACGGGAGAAAGAGGTCTGCCTTTAATTTTAGGTGGCGATTGGAACGATGGCATGAATAATTTAGGCAAAAAAGGCAAGGGCGAAAGTGTTTGGCTGGGGTGGTTCTTGTTTAGTGTGATAAGTGAATTTATGCCTTACGCCCAAAATGAAAAGGAATTTTTAAAGAATCATGCCAAAAAGCTTTATGATGCTTTGAATAATCAATGCTGGGATGGCCAATGGTATCTTCGCGCCTTTGATGATGAAAACAGAAAAATTGGAAGCAAGGAAAGTCTTTGCGCAAAAATTGATGCTATTTCGCAGGCGTGGTCGGTACTTTCAGGCGCAGGTAAATATGCCGAAAAAGCAATGAAAAGCGTTGAAGAACATCTTATTGATTCAAATTCAGAAATAGTAAAACTTCTTACACCGCCGTTTGATGAAAAGTTTGGTGCAGGTTATATCGGCAATTATATTCCAGGTGTCCGCGAAAACGGAGGACAGTATACCCACGGTGCATTATGGGTTGCGCGTGCCTTTTTTGAAATGGGTAAATCGGAAAAAGGTTATGAAGTTCTTGA
Source organism: Clostridia bacterium (assembly GCA_045653985.1). Taxonomy (GTDB): domain Bacteria; phylum Bacillota; class Clostridia; order Christensenellales; family QALW01; genus UMGS1322. The sequence goes on from JAZOMK010000125.1 coordinate 2,024, forward strand.
TATGTTGAATCCCATAAATCACAGTAATAATAAAAGTTCGGCACAAAGATATATGGTTGAACCTTATGTGATTCCTGCTGATATTTATTCTAATGAAGAAAACGTTGGACGCGGTGGCTGGAGCTGGTATACAGCATCGGCATCTATGTACTATGTAACGGTACTTTCAGGCTTGCTTGGTGTTAATATGGAAAAGGGAAAAATCAACATGACGCCTCATATACCGCCATCCTGGCGCGAGTTTTTTATAAAAATTGATACGCCTTTGTATAAATACGATATAAAGGTTTTAAACCCGTCAGGCAAAAGTGAGGGAAGTGAAAGCATAACGGAAGTTAAAAAAGGCGACAGAACAGAAATACGTGTAGTAATGTAAAGGGGAGGTATAAACTTCCCTTTATTTTTATTGACTTTTTTCTTATTTATAAATATAATTATATTATCTTTAATGTAAAAGGAATTTAACATGAATACAGATTTTTTGCCCGTTACAATAGAAGAATGTCATGCACGTGGTTGGGACAGACCTGATTTTGTTTACGTTACAGGCGATGCCTATGTTGACCACCCAAGCTTTGGCCCTGCAATAATTTCAAGAATTTTGGAAAAACATGGCTATAAGGTTGCAATGCTTCCTCAGCCTGATTGGAAAAACATTCAAGCTTTTAAGCGTTTTGGCAGACCTAAATACGGCTTTTTAGTTTGCTCGGGTAATATTGATCCTATGGTAAACCACTATACCGCGGCGCATAAAAGAAGAAACACCGACGCATATTCGCCGGGCGGTAAAATCGGTATGCGACCTGACAGGGCAGATATTGTATACTGTAACTGTATCCGTCAGGCATATAAAAATATGCCAATTATAATTGGCGGTGTTGAAGCAAGTTTAAGACGCTTTGCGCACTATGATTGTTGGGATAATAAAGTCCGTGCATCAATTCTTGTGGATAGCGGTGCAGATATTTTATTGTACGGCATGGGCGAAAGAAGCATTATCGAAGTTGCTGATGCCCTTTCTTCAGGTATAGATATTAAAGATATAACATACGTTAAAGGCTCGGCATATCTCACCGAAACACCTGACAACGTTTATAACGGCAAAATTATTGAAAGTTTTGAGGAAGTTAAAAGCGATACTGATGCTTATTGCCGCGCATTTATGGCGCAGTATAATGAGCAGAACCATTTTTCAGGTAAAACGCTTATCCAGAAACATGGCAAAAGTTTTGTTGCGGTAAATCCACCCTCAGATCCTTTAACTGAAAGTGAAATGGATGAAGTATATGCTTTACCGTATACAAGAAATCCTCATCCGATGTATGATAAATTAGGTGGCATCCCTGCAATTAAAGAAATTGAATTTTCAATAACGGCAAACCGCGGCTGTGCAGGTGCTTGCTCTTTTTGCGCAATTACTTTCCATCAGGGCAGAGTTTTGCAATCACGAAGTGAAAAATCAATTATTGAAGAAGCTAAACTTTTATCAACGTTAAAAGGCTTTAAAGGGTATATTCATGATGTTGGCGGTCCTACTGCAAACTTTTACGGCAACGGCTGTAAAAAGCAAAAGGAATCAGGCGCGTGCAAGGAAAGGCAATGTCTTTATCCTACAATCTGCCCGCAGTTTAAGCCTGACCATTCAAGATATATTAAGCTTTTAAAGGAAATGCGTGAGCTGCCAAAGGTAAAGAAAGTATTTATTCGTTCAGGTTTGCGTTTTGATTGCATGCTTGCCGATAAACGCTTTGGTCAGGAATTTTTAAAGGAGCTTTGTACCCATCATGTTTCAGGACAATTAAAGGTTGCACCTGAACATATTTCCGATAAAGTTTTAAAATATATGGGCAAGCCCGGCGAAAAGGTTTATAATGAGTTTTCGCAGAAATATAAGGAAATGAATATGCGCATAAACAAGGAGCAATACCTTGTGCCGTATCTTATTTCAGGTCATCCCGGCAGCGATTTAAAGGAAGCGGTAAAGCTTGCGGAATATTTACATAAGCACAGAATAAATCCTGAGCAGGTTCAGGAATTTTATCCTACCCCCGGCACCCTTTCAACTTGTATGTTCTATACTGAAAAAGATCCTCGTACAGGCGAAAAAATTTACGTTGCCAAGGATATAAAAGAAAAGATAATGCAAAGGGCATTATTACAGTATAAGAAGCCTGAGAATTATGAAATTGTAAAAAAAGCACTTCTGCAGGCGGGTAGGCAGGATTTAATAGGTTTTACCGCAAACTGTCTTATAAAACCAAGGGTAATTAAAAATGACTTTACTAAAAGGAGAAAAAAATAATGGAGTATAAATCAGGTTTCTGCGTTTTGTGCGGCAGACCTAACGTAGGTAAATCAACTTTAATGAATCATTTTGTAGGGCAGAAGGTAGCCATAGTTTCACCTAAAGCACAAACAACACGCAACTGCATCCGTGGTATCGTAACAGAAGATGATTGCCAAATAGTTTTTCTTGATAC
>JAZOMK010000126.1:0-2481 GCA_045653985.1 Clostridia bacterium
GACGAAAAAACTCAGACTATTGATTATGATGCAGTTGAAAAACTTGCACTTGAACATAACCCCAAGCTTATCCTTGCAGGTGCATCAGCATATCCCAGAAAAATCGACTTCAAGCGTTTCCGCGAAATTGCTGACAAAGTAGGTGCATATTTTATGGTTGATATGGCACACATTGCAGGTCTTGTTGCTGCAGGTGTACACGAAAGCCCCATCCCCTATGCACACGTTGTTACAACAACAACACACAAAACCCTCCGCGGCCCTCGTGGTGGTATGATTCTTTGCATTGAAGAGCTTGCAAAGCAGATTGATAAGGCTATCTTCCCCGGCACACAGGGCGGACCTCTTATGCACATTGTTGCTGCAAAGGCAGTTGCTTTAGGTGAAGCACTTACACCTGAATTTAAAGAATATCAGGTTCAGATTGCTAAAAACGCACAGGTTCTTGCATCAGCACTTAAAGAAGAAGGCTTCAACCTTGTTTCTGACGGTACTGACAACCACCTTATGCTTATCGACCTTCGTTCCTTCAACTTAACAGGCAAGGAATTTGAAAAAATGCTTGATGAAGTTCACATCACAGTAAATAAAAATGCTATCCCCGCTGATCCTCAGAGTCCCTTTATCACAAGCGGTATCCGTATCGGTACGCCTGCTGTTACAAGCCGTGGCTTCAAAGAGGAAGAAATGAAGAAAATTGCACATTGGCTCAAGCTTGTTGCCGTTGATTTTGAAGGCAATAAGGAAATCGTTACCAACGAAGTTATCGAGCTTTGCAAAAATTTCCCCATATACAAAGAAAATTAACATAAAATGCCTTTAGTTTTTACTTTACAAAATAGCTAAAGGCGTTTATCATATAGCACAATACAATTTTTTAAGAAAAGGAGATTATATTATGGCAACCTTTTTTAATGAACCCTCACATACTTTTAATGAATATTTACTCGTTCCCGGGTATTCAGACAGCACTTGCATTCCCCAGAATGTAAGCCTTAAAACCCCTCTTGTTAGATACAAGAAAGGCGAAACACCTGCTATTGAAATGAACATACCTATGGTATCTGCAATCATGCAGTCAGTTTCAGGTGATAGACTTGCAGTTGCCCTTGCCCGCGAAGGTGGCGTTTCCTTTATTTACGGTTCACAGTCAATCGAAGATGAAGCCGCTATGGTAGCACGTGCAAAAGGCTATAAAGCAGGTTTCGTAAAAAGCGATTCCAACCTTTCACCTGAAGCAACTTTAAAAGACGTTCTTGCACTTAAAGAAGCAACAGGCCACTCAACAGTTGCTGTTACCGATGATGGCACAGCAAACGGCAAGCTTGTTGGCATCGTAACAGGCAGAGACTTCCGCGTAAGCAGAATGAGTGAGGACGAAAAGGTTAAAAACTTTATGACTCCTTTAGATAAACTTATCATTGCAAAGGAAGGCACAACGCTTTCAGAAGCAAATGATATTATCTGGGAACACAAATTAAATTCACTTCCTATCGTAAACGCTGATGGCAGACTTTGCTACTTCGTTTTCCGCAAGGACTATGAAACCCACAAAAACAACCCCAACGAAATCCTTGATGCACAAAAGCGTTATATCGTTGGTGCAGGTATCAACACCCGTGATTATAAGGAGCGCGTTCCTGCCTTAGTTGAAGCCGGTGCTGACGTTTTATGTATTGACTCCTCAGAAGGCTATTCCGAATGGCAGAAGTTAGCTATTGACTTTATCCGTGAAAAATACGGTGATAAAGTTAAGGTTGGCGCAGGTAACGTTGTTGATGGCGAAGGCTTCCGTTTGCTTGCTGATTGCGGTGCTGACTTTATTAAGGTTGGTATCGGTGGCGGTCCAATCTGCATTACCCGTGAAACAAAGGGTATCGGCAGAGGTCAGGCTACTGCAGTTATTGACGTTTGCAAAGCAAGAGACGAATATTTCAAAGAAACAGGCATTTACGTTCCTGTTTGCTCAGACGGCGGTATCGTACATGACCACCACATTACACTTGCCCTTGCAATGGGTGCTGACTTCGTAATGCTTGGCAGATACTTTGCCCGCTTTGAAGAAAGTCCTACAGCAAAGGTAAACGTAAACGGCACCTTAATGAAGGAATATTGGGGCGAAGGTTCAAACCGTGCAAGAAACTGGCAGAGATATGATTTAGGCGGTGCAGGCAAACTTTCATTTGAAGAAGGTGTTGACTCCTACGTTCCCTATGCAGGTTTCCTTTCCGACAACGTAAGAAAAACTCTTTCAAAAGTTAAAAGCACCATGTGCAACTGTGGCGCACTTACCATTCCTGAACTTCAGCAGAAAGCAAAATTAACACTTGTTTCCTCAGTAAGTATCGTTGAAGGCGGCGCCCATGACGTTGTTTTAAAGACGAAATAAATTTCTCCCCTGCCAATAAGGCGGGGGATTTTTTTACAAAAAGCCCGATTGATAGGCATTGTATCCCAAAAGATAGTAAAAGAGCTGTGTAG
>JAZOMK010000127.1:0-4028 GCA_045653985.1 Clostridia bacterium
TTTCTTTTAAGATGTTCCATTGATCATTCTGAAAAAATTATTTCTGATTTTAAGGGAACCGACGTCGAAATAAAAGCTATTAAACGTGCAAATACATATATAGAGGTTCTTGACAAAGCAATTCACGAACCTAATTTAGAATTAAAATGCAATATTTTAACTGATGAATACAAAACAGAATCTTGCAGTACGAAGCTTACATCATATCCTCTTTTAAAAACAAACAGTTTGGCTATAAAAGCTTTACGAGATAAGGCTATCGAATTATTAAAAGATATTGAGACTTATGATCTCACCTCATTAAAGCCTGCTATAGAAGGTTTATTTATTCTTCACGATAAATACGTTGAACGTTTTGATGAACTTATGCTTAAAGAAGGCGGTGCAACATTTGCCGCAATTTTAAGGCATATGGTTAATTTGCTTGAAAACAATCCTGACATTTGTGAAGATTTAAAAAACAGTATTGATTATATTTATATTGACGAGTATCAGGATACAAACGCCTTTCAGGAATTTATTATTACATCCATTTCAAAAGGCAATAATATGTTTTTTGTTGGTGATATTAAGCAAAGTATCTATAGTTTTCAAAACGCGCGTCCTGAACTTTTTAAAGCAAAAATGGAAAGTTATTCAAAAAATACAGACGGCACAAGGCTAAATCTCGTAAATAATTTTCGTTCATATCCAACAATACTTGAAGGCGTAAACTTTATCTTCAAAAATATTATGAACGACCAAAAACTTTCTGAAATTATTTATGATGCAGATTCTTTCCTTTATCCTTCACCGGATAAAACCTTTCAACAATATTCAGATTGCCTTTATCTTGAGGGCGAAAAGCAACCTGCCAACGAATTGCTTATTGTTGAAGGCTCGAAAGATGAAGAAGCATATGCCGTTGCATTAAAAATAAAAGAACTTTTAAAAACATCAATTTATGAAGATGGCGTTTTAAGGCCCATAAAATATAGTGATATTGCAATTCTCGGAAGAACAAATGATATGGGGCTCAGATTTATTCCTGCTTTTGATGCAATGAATATTCCCTTTTCAATTCAGCCAAAGGAAGCTGAAGACTTAACAGATACAACTGCAAATATAATTTCATTATTAAGGCTTCTTACTTTAAGGCGAAACGATATTGATCTTGTTACTGTACTTTTATCGCCTATAGGTGGTTTTACTCCCACCGAATTAGGTAAAATTCGCGCAGAAAATCCTTCAGGAAATTTTTATGATTCATTAAAAAATTATTCAGAAAACAAAAAACTGAAAAATAAAATTGATGATTTTTTCAAAATGCTTGATGAACTTGAAATTATTGAAAAATCAATGAGTTTATCGGATTTTATTGAATATATCGCAAATGAAACGGGTTATATTTATTACACCGCATATTTACCTAAAAACAGTAAAGAGCAAGAGGCCTTAGACCGTTTGATTTCTACCGCACGCACATACAGCAGTTTCTCCGACAAGGGCATACTCGGTTTTATTGATTATTATAAAAACATCTGCGAGCCACGTGAAAATGGATTTTCTGCAGACAAGAACGACAACAATGTACATTATATGACGATACACCATTCAAAAGGTCTTGAGTTCCCTATCGTTATTGTTATAGGTTGTTCTGAAACAGGCAAATTCAGCGATGGCAAATATCATTTTAACGAAAAATACGGTTTTGCATTTAATTACAATTCATTAGATGATTACGGTATAAGAACAAATCACGAATCCATTGCAACAAGAATAATAAAAAGCGCCAAAAAATCTCAAGAGCAAGCAGAACATATGCGCGTTTTTTACGTTGCGCTTACCCGCGCAAGAAACAAATTGATTCTTTCATTTAACGATAAAAAAGAAAGAATTTGTCAACGCGCATCAATCCCCTCAAAGTGTGTACTTGCTGATTATTCAACATATGCTGATTTATTCCTTCCGCTTTTAGCATATCACAAAGATGGTCAGCCATTAAGAGACTATATTTCAGATGGCAAATTTAACTTTGATACGGTAAAATACACCGATAGCGATTGGGTTGTTGAGATTTACGATAATTTAGTTTTGCCGGACACCAAAGAAGAAGTGCCTGATGAATATACGCTTAACGATGAAGAATATTTGGAGGTTGTAGAAGATAATTTTAATTGGAAATACGCATATACTTCAGCAACAACCCAAAGAACAAAACATTCACCAAGCAAAAAGGATATTCGTATAAAAATTCCTTTACGCAAGCCTGCTTTTGAAGATAAGGAATATAAGGGTGCGCAAAAAGGAACGGTTGTACACTTTTTTATGGAACACGTATCATTTACATCTAAAAAAACAGCCAAAGAACAAGCTGATGATATGTTAAAATCAGGTATCCTTTCTGAAGAAGAATATAACGCACTGCCTTTTTATCAACTTGAAGCATTTATGTCATCAGAATTTAAAAAGCGCATGGAAGCTTCTGATCTTATTTGCCGCGAAAGATCATTCTGCCATATTATTCCCTTCAACGATGATGGCGACGAAACATTGGTACAAGGTATAATTGACTGTTATTTCTTTGAAAGCGATGATATAATTCTTCTTGATTACAAAACCGATTACATAAACGGAGATCTTGATGAGCACATCCTCCATCACACACCACAGTTAAAAATGTATAAATCGGCATTGGAAGAGCTTTATCCCGGTAAAAACGTATATCCATACATACACTTTTTCCACGTAAACAAAACAGTTGAAATTAAGTAGCAAAAAAAGCAACTTCATTTTGAAGTTGCTTTTTTTACTAAATAATCATATGAAGATATTTTTTAAGTTTAAGTTGTTCTTCCTCGGTTGTACCTGCCATTGCAGTCGATGAAAGCATTATATTATAAAGAAGTTCAAAGTTTTCTTCTGTTTTCTCTACGCCTATTTCATTAAGACTTGTAAGCATACCTCTTTCGCTCATTTTTTCTTTAAATGCTACAGCATCATCAATAGTGCCATTATATGCTGCTTGAACGATAAGACCTACCGCAACAACTTCCCCATGAAGATACTTACTGATTTTTTCAGGAAAAAGTTTTCTTGCTGACTCATAAATCTTATGTGCGATTGCCGTTTGGTTAGAACCCCTTGCGAGACCGGAAACAACACCTGTTAAACCGATTGCAAGGTATACACAGTCAAAAACTTCCTTTGTTTCTTCACCTTTTTTAATTGATTCCAACGCTGAATCAAAGTTTTGGTTAAGGCGTTCATACAAGAATTTTGATAATTCATAGGATGCACGAAGACCTATTTCAATGTCTTCTTCATCCTTACCTATAAGACGCTGATTAAGCTCCATAAGCTTTGCAAGTGAATCATACACACCTGAAACAAACAAACGTGCAGGCTGTTTTGCAAGAATATCCATATCAACAATAACGCAATTTACTTCACGATTATGGTGTTTTGTGCCTAAAGTTTTGCCAATTTCGCTATAGGTTACACTTAAAGGTGCATATGCGGCACAAGTGGCGCTGGACGTAGGCACGCAGATAACCGGCTTATCACTTAAAACTGCACAAAGTTTTGAAGAATCCATTAAAACGCCGCCACCAATACCAATAACAACGTCGCAAGATTTAAACTCATCAGATTCTACAATTTTATCGCAATGTTCGGGAACGCAAAAGCCTTTATATTCATAAATAAAATATTCTATTCCATTTTCATTAAGACTTTCCTCCACTGTCTTTTGTGTAAGTGAAAGTGCAGTTGTCCCCCCCATAACAAAAGCTTTTTTACCTTTTAAAAGCGATACTTCTTTGCCGATATCTTTTAAGATGCCGTTATCCTGAAGATATCGACCTGCACCTATCCTGAAAGATGGTTCTACTATTCTTGTTTTTGTTGCCATATTTATTTCCCCTTTCTATTGACAAAGCAACTTTTTTTAATTAAAATATAATCAGATTTCAAATCACATAAGGATTGATTTTATGAATTATCTTTTCAAAAACATTCTTTTTTCATCAAGAATATCAGCCGTACAT
>JAZOMK010000128.1:0-1495 GCA_045653985.1 Clostridia bacterium
GAGATGAAGCTCTCAAGGATGCCAACGGTGTTCTTATTACGGTTTTCAATGGTGACGTTGACGTATGGAAGCATGAGATTCTCATTCCCAAAAAGTACGGTGTGGATATCAACGTAGGCGATACAAGAAGTGTTTCGGGTATATTCAGAGCGCTTAGAAATATTCCTTTGCTTCTTGATATTTGTCATGACGTAGAGCGCATATGCCCCAAGGCTGTAGTGCTCAATTATACCAATCCCATGAGTATGCTTTGTAAGGCTATGCAAACCCTTCACCCCAACGTTGATGTTACAGGTCTTTGCCACTCGGTACAGCATACATCCAAGATGTTACAGCGCTGGGCAGGCAAGGAGGACGGGCAGTTAAATTACACTTGCCTTGGCATAAATCATCAGGCTTTCTTTACTGAGCTTACCGTTGATAACGAGGATATTTACCCCATTATCCGCGAAAAAATAAAGGAAGAAGATATTTACAACAGCGAAAAAGTCCGCATCGAAATTTTTAAGACTTTCGGGTATTTTGTTACTGAATCAAGCGGACACAATTCCGAATATTGCGCATGGTTTAGAAAGCGCCCCGATTTAATTGAAAAGTTCTGTACCGGCACTTCATGGAATCCCGGTGAATATGCCTTCTCGTTAAAACTGCGTTCAAACCCCAACCGCTATAACGACCAAATTAAAACCTTTATGGATAATCCCGTTGACACAAACAAAAGTAACGAATATGCGGCAAACATTTTAAATGCACGTATTGGCGATGGCACACCCTTCCCCTTTAATGCCAACGTAATAAATAACGGCACGATAGAAAATCTGCCCTATGATGCCTGTGTTGAGATTCCCGTTATTGCTGATAAAAAGGGCTATACACGCACATTTAAGGGCAAGATGCCATCAGGGCCTGCAACACTTTGCACCTACACCGCCAACATTGAAAATCTTGTTTTTGAAGCCTTTATGGAAAAATCAAAGGCAAAGGTTATTCAGGCTGTTGCCCTTGACCCACTTTGCTCAGCGGTATTATCGTTAGAAGAAGTTACCAATATGTGTGAAGAGTTATTTGAAGTAAACAAAGACTTTTTAGGCGACTACGTATAAGCCTTATCACGACACTTTCAAATAAGAAAGTGTCATAGTGGGTTACATACTTTGAAATTTACCTGTCTCAAAATAAGAAAGAAAGACGATATTGTGAGACAGGTCTCACAACGATATTTTTGCATTGCGGCAAAAGCGATATAAAAGCCTTTTGCTTTTGCGATATTATATTCGTGCCATTTAGCACGGCGAAAGCCGTATATCGCGTGGCTTGCCACATATCGCATCAAAGATATATCGTTCGCGCGAAGCACGAATATAGCTGGGGCACCTTCCTTACGGAGGGTGCCCCAAGCGTCTCTCATAATTTTTATTATTTTGTTGTTCCCACTTTACATAATCATCTGTCCGTTAATAACCAATGAAAACTTTAGCTTTACGGCTTCGGCGGC
>JAZOMK010000129.1:0-10018 GCA_045653985.1 Clostridia bacterium
TGATGAAGCGGTACAGTATTGTACACCATCAAAGGAAAATCAGTACGGCCCAATGCGTATAGGCCCTGCGTTTCCTTTGTGCCTTAAAAACGGAATTAAAAAGCCGTCAGAGCAAGGCACGTTATTTGGCAATGCAATATATACAACCCTTAATTTAAATGATGATTGGGATTTCCAGATTGTTTATTCAATACGAATCCTTGATGAAATTGAAGATTGCAAAAAGGCCATTGAGCTTTTTAAAAAGGGTATTTTTGTTTTAAGAAAAATCAAAAATAAAAACATGGAATTAAAGAAGCTTATCAATCTTTGCGAGTTTTTAAAACGTTGCCATGAAACAACCAGAAATTCAAAGGAATTTGAAATTAACCGCAGAAAACTTATGGCGGCAACAAACAAAAAAGAATTAAAAATAACGGCTTTGAAAATGCAACGTATTGCATTGAAAGAAATAGATAACGCCCAAAAAACCATTTCCCTTGTGCGTTTTGATTCTTCCATTGGTTATGAAGCAAGCATGGGTTACGTTTGTGATGAAGAATCAATTTTATGGAAGATAAAGCAAACAACGCTTATGCTTAATAATGAATTGCGGGTGTATTTAGGAAGTGAAGAGTAAATGGATAAGCTTATAATATTTAACGTTATACTTATTCTAATAATTGCATTTGGTATATGGCTAAGCAAAAAGTTTGTAAAAACGGAAAAAAGCAAGACAATAATTCTTTTGATTGCGGCACTAACAACAATAGTTTTTCATTACAGTTCATTTTTGATAGAACTTATTTCAGGCGGGAATGCCATTGAATATTTAAGCCGGAATTATAATTTGATTTTGCCAATTTATCCTTGTAACGTAGTAATGTGGTCAGCGTTGATTTTTCCGTTTATAAAAAATAAAAAATCAAAAATCGGGATTTTCTTTGCTGATTATATTTTCTGGTTCGGTATTGTTTCAACGCTTGTAGGAATGTTCGCAAATGTGGATTTTATAAAAAATCCAACACTATATGACTATGAAAACATTAAGAGTATAGGCGCACATGCTACATTGTTGTTTAACGTGCTTTTGATTCCGATTTTCGGCTATATCAAGGCAGATGTAAAAAGGAATATTAAAAGTATAATAATTTCAATTTTTGTAATGGGCATTATCGGATGGTATTGCAATCTTGTTTTTAAGGTGATCGCTTCTGAGGCGGTTGCATACGATGTAAATTCTATGTTTTTAATACATTCGCCTTTTGATGGAGTTGATTTTTTAACCTACCCTGTAATTGCTTTAATGGCAGTACCAATTTACCTTGTAGTATTTACTGTATGTAGTTTGTGTATAAAAAAACGAAAATAAAAAATACCGATGATTTTTATCATCGGTATTTTGATTTTTGGTTATTCGGTTTTACCATTCTTTTTCTTTTTAACAACTATTATTGTAACAAGTGCACCGGCAATAACTACAACCGCAGCACCGCCGATAATTAAGGGAAGCATGCTTGAATCGCCACCATTATTATTGCCTACAGGGGTAGCAGTAGCTATGTTCTGGCTTGATGAACCGCCCGGTGCAGGTGTAGCGGCAGGATCAACGTAGCCGATAGGTGTTGCCCATACAACGTAAGGTGTAGGTGTTGCATTTACTGCAGGCTTGTTTTCAGCAGGCTTATCTGTTGCAGGTTTATCAGCAGGTGTTTCTTCCTCCTCAGGTTCTTCAAAGGTAATTGCGAAGTTTTTGATTTCAAGGTTTTCAACCATTTCGTACTTGGACATGGTGTCAAAACAGAATGTCCATTTTGAAATTGCAGGGTTGGTAATTTGTTCACCCTCAAGTTCAAGGGGAATAACAAAGGTCTTCCAATTTTCAGTAAATATAACGCCCTGAAGATACTTCATAATGTTACCTTGTGAGTTTATAAACAAAGGCTCAGCATCGTCAAAGGAATCAGTGTAAGCTTCTTTCCATTCATCAATGTCGCTTGCCTTTACATCAAGGGCGTTGGTACCTCTGAAAAGTGCTTGTGCGCTAATGGATTCGCCTTCATTACCTTCTTTGAGCTTTACACGTGCATCAAATACAATGAAGATTTCAATGTCATCATCATCACCTAAAGCAGCTTTCATTGCAGGAAGAACCTCGATTGAAGGTGAATCGTAAGGATGCTTGAAGTTTGTTGCGGTAATAACACCGTCAGCTTCTGTAACTGTTAAACCAAAGCCTGACCATTTTAAGTTAGCGGCAAAGTTTTCTGTGTTTACAGGCTCGTTGGATTCGGGCTTAGGTGTTTTTGCAGGTTTCTGAACATCAACAACGTCTTCTTCTTCGTCCTCTTCAAAAAGCTCATCATCATAATGTGCTACGATAAAATCCTTAAAATAAATGGATTCAATCAGGTCGGTTTTTGAAATAGTATCAATACAGAAGTTCCATTTTGCTACCATATCATTATTAACTATAACGTCAGAAACGGTAAACTCAATGATAACTGTTGTCCATTCATCGTCAGTAAATGAGAAACCTGAACCGATGTAGCACATAATGTTACCGCCGCCATCAGCCTTAAAGAAGGTTTCACCGTCAACAGCTTCATCGTAAGCTGCGTTCCAATCCTCGATTTCTTCCTTTTTAAGTGAGCCACCGCGGATAAGTGTACGGGCAGAAGTTACTTCGCCTTCGTTACCTTCAGTAAACTCAGCGCGAATTTTGAACTTAATTACAAGTTCAGCTTCGGTATCAGTACCAAGTGCGGCTTTTACGGCAGGGAGAATATCAATGAAAGGTGAGCAGTATGCCGCCTTTATACCTGTTGCGGTATAAATGCCGTTTTTTTCTGAAACACCGCCTGAATGGCCTTGTGTCCATTTTGCACTTTTTGCAAAGTTTTCAACTTCAGCAAAAACTGATACTGTCATTGTGAAAACAATTACAAGTGCAAGTAAAATAGTAAGAAATTTTTTCATAATTTCAAGTCCTTTCGGATTAGTTTGACGTTTTCTTTTTAACAACTACTACGGCAACTATGCAAGCAACAATTATAATTGTTGAACAACAGATGGAAACAACAAGAATTGTGGTTGTATCTACTGTTGCTGTGGCAGGTGTTTCGTTATTCTGGTCAGCAGGTGCTGTAGTGGTGGGATTCTGGTCAGGATTAACTTGAGCATCTGTATCAGGTGCAGGTGTTACTGCAGGTGCGGGTGTTTCGTCAGCAGCAGGAATCTGTACCTGAGGCTTCTGTGTAGCCACGGGCTTATTTTCGGTAGGTGCTTCAACCTTTTCGTCTTCTACCTCATCTTCATCTTTTTCAGGAAGAAGGTCCTCGGCATCCTCAGCTAAAACAACCTGGAAATTTCTGATTTCAAGAGAGTCGAACTGGTCAAAGGTTGTAAAGCGGTCAAGGGTGAATCTCCACTTGATAACGCAGGTGTTATCTACCTGTGCGGCATAGAAAGTTTGTACCTGTGAGAAGGTAGTCCATTCATCGGTAATGGTGATAGGATCACTGAGGTATTTTAAGATGTTGCCGTTTGAAAGAGAGAAAACTCTGTCCTCACCATCAAGAGCCTCATCATATTCTTCATACCATGTATCAGGATCTTCTTTGGGGCTAACACCGGCAATACCGCTGGTACCTCTTAAAAGCATCTGTGCGTTTGTTGATTTTTCAGTTGCGCCTGCTTTGAAGTTTACACGTGCATCAAAGATAATTGCGATTTCAACTTCGTCATTACCGTCAAGTGCGGCTTTAATGGCGGGAAGAATGTCAATATCAGGTGCGCTGTATTTTGCGGCAAAGCCTGTTGCTTTTGCAACGCCATCGCTATAAGTTACAGAACCTGCGGTACCTTTTGTCCATTGAGGATTGGTAAGGAAGTTTTCAGGTTCAGCAAAAACGGGAACTGCCATGATGAAAACTAATGTAAGTGCAAGTAATAAAGTGAGAAGTTTTTTCATTTTTTAATTCCTTTCTTTAAATAACAACTTCATAATTTTAGCACTTCGGATATTATGATATCACAAAAACGTACGGAAATATATCGCAAAATCGCGGGTATATATGGCAAAACCGTACAAATGATAAAAAAGGTTAATCCGAAGTTTTATACTCTACTTAAATATATCATAAATATTAACATTTTGTCAATAGTTAATTTTTAATAGTGCGTCAATAATTGCATTTTTTGATGCGTTTATTTTGCCCTGAATCATATTATCTCTGCCACCGCCTGAAGCATTAAGTTTGTCCTTTAAAAGAGCCTTTATTTCTTCCGGTTTTTCAGTTAAAATCATAAAACGGTAGCCGTCAACCTCGTTGCCTGAAAAAACACCTGAAAATTCAGGGAATTTAGTGTTTAATAAGTTTACTGCATCCTTTAATAAATCGGGCGAATCAACAAAAACAATGGGGGATGAGGTGCTTTCCAATGTGCTTTTTAAAAGCTCAAGCTTTAAACCTGTGTTTTCGTACTGCAATTCGCTGATTTTTGCCATTAACTTTTCAACGCCCTCGCAGGTGGTTTCAGGCGGAAGTGATAACAGCGCGGAAAGTTTTTTTAAGGTTTTATGGTAAATGTGAAGTTGATTAAATGCAAAAATACCGCTTTTTAATTCTATGCGTACACCGCCTTTGTATTTCTGCATACTCATTATTTTAATTAAACCCACTTCGGCAGTATTTTTTACGTGTGGCGCGCAGCAGGCACAAAGGTCGATGCCTTCAATTTCAACAAGACGTACGTTATCTTTTAAATCAAGCTTACTGCGATAAGTATAGTCCTTGGGATTTTCAGGATACCATGCTTTTATGCTGTGTCCTTCAGCGGCTAATTTGTTGGCTGAAAATTCAATTTCTTCAATTTCTTCCTGAGTGATATTGCCGTTAAAATCAAGGGTAACGTAATCTTCGCCTAAATGAAAACCTGTGTTATCATAACCGAATTTTTTGTATACGAGACCTGAAATTATATGCTCGGCAGTATGATTCTGCATTTTGTAAAAACGCGCATCCCAATTTATAACGCCTTTTACTTGTGTACTTGCTTCAATGGGCATTTTGGTAAAATGATAGATTTTGCCGTCGATTTCCTGCACGTCAAAAACTTCAATATCATTTAAAAAACCAGTATCGCTTTTTTGCCCGCCGCCTTCAGGGAAAAATGCGGTATCTTTAAGTTCGATAAGATAAATGCCGTTTTCTTCTTTTAAGGATAAAACGGTGGTGGTAAATTCTTTTATATAGCTGTCTATATCAAATAATCTCATGGTACTATTGCTCCTATTTTTATTAAGTTGGCTTTAACTTCTTCTTTTTTTACATAAGCCATAACACCTGCCGCCTGCCCTAAAGCCATTGCTGTTGCCTGAACGCGTAAAGCTGAGTTTGCTTCACGGTCAGAAGAAATGCACCTGCCTGCAACAAAAAGATGCTTTGAATTTTTTGGTATCAGCGCACCCATAGGTATTGTGGGAATAACATTTTCTTCTAAAAACACTTGCTTTATGCCATCGGGTACGTGTAAATCAATGGGGTAGAAGCTGTAACAAATGGCGTCATTATATTTTTTGCCTGAAATATAGTCCTCAGCGGTTACTGTTTCTTCACCGATAATGCGCACCGACTCACGTATACCGCACTCACTTGCAAAAGACGAAACGTAAATGTTTTCAAGGCCCTTTATCGTCTTTAAAAATGTAATTATACTAAAAAGTTGATTGCGTGCGGCAATTTCGATTTCCGTTTTGCCTTTTGAGGTTTCGGGGAATGTTGCCGTAAGATGTGTGGAGATGCGCTTGTGCTTTAGTTGGTTTAAAATGGAATTGCCTTGTGTATCTGCCTTTGTTAAAAGGTTGCTTTTATAAGCTTCATCAAGTTTTTTATTAAAATCAGTTTGGTCAATATCATTAAAATTATATCCTGATAGATCATTTATAAGGGTTACCGGCTGAAGCTCATTTGATTTTTCTGTTTTGTAGCCTGCCAAAGTAACGCAGTTGGCATCACCCGTTGCATCAACTAAGCTTTTTGCAAAAATTTCTTCCGTTCCTTCTTTTTTTGTAAGGGTGATGTTTACGCCTTCGTCAGTTTCGTTTACTTTTGCAACCATCGTGTGATATAAAAGCTCGATGCCCAAAGAAACACACATATCTTCTAATATATGCACATATGTAAATATGTCGATATTTATTTGCTCGTCCCAATGGTGTTCAGGTTTAAAGGAAATTTGGGGCATTTTTTTATTGGTAAGCTCAAGGGTTTTTAATATGACATCAAAGGCCGGCCCTGAAATAATCTGCTTGCCCCAAGCAAAAAACAAACCGGGGAAATTTACCTTTGCGGTGGTTATTGTACCGCCCGGCATACCATTTTTTTCAATTAAAATAGTTTTTGCGCCAAGCTTTGCGGCAGAGATTGCGGCAAAAACACCTGCAGTACCACCGCCTGCAACGCAAACGTCATAAGTTTTCATAAAGCCTCTTTCTGTACGCTTTAGGCGACATGTTGTGGTATTTTGAAAAAATCCTTGAAAACTGCAGGACATCGTTATAGCCTACTGCGTGGGCGATTTCGGTAATGGGATACGCGGTTTTTAATAAAAACTCAGCACGCTCCATTTTTAAGTTCATAAGAAATTGTTGCGGTGAGATACCTGCTTTTGCGTAAAATAGATTTCTTAAATATGCCCTTGAAATATTAAGATGCCTTGCACAATCATCAATGGTAGTACCTAAGTGGTAGTTATTTTTTAAAAAGTCCATTGCCTGACTTACATAGTTTTCGGTATTTTCATTTTTAGTAATTCTGCTGAAGATTTCAAACAATATGCCAAGACAGCGCATTTCATCGGTATTGGGATTTTTGTTTTCGGTGATTCGTTTAATGGAGGGAATGTTGTGGGAAAGGTCGAACTCAAAAATACCATCTTTTAAAGAAAGATTTTCAATAAGCTCCTTTGCGCCATCACCGTTAATGTTTATCCATGAATATGTCCAAGGCTCGTTTTTATCGGGGATATAATCACAAAGAACGTTTCTTAAACAAATAAAACCTTGTCCCTTTTTTAAGTGCTTGCCGTTAAAATAGCCACATCCTGATTCGATAAAGTGAATCATATTTGAATCAGGAATAAGCTTGGTGCGCGCTTTTGTGCTTTTGCAAACGTCGCGCCCGAAACTTTTTAAAATAATTTCTTTGATAATAATCACCTCTACATATGATTTTACCATATAAACCTATGATTTTGCAATATAAATTTGTATGATTTTGTGATATTATTATATCCGAGGTGATAAATTATGAGAATTTATAAAAATCAGATAGTTAAATCAGACGTTTCAATGGCAATAAATACGCCACAAGAATTGCAGAATCCTCAATTTTTGCACATGAACAGGCTTGACCCACGTGCAACAATGGTGCCTGCAAGCGAAAAGGGCGTGTATTACAATAATAAGGAAAAATCAGACAGATTATTTTCATTAAACGGTGATTATAAGTTTGCTTTATTTTCAGATAAAGCGCCTGAAAATTTTACAGATAATAACTTTGATTGCTCGGATTTTGATATAATCGACGTGCCTTCAATGTGGCAGTTTAGGGGATATATGGAGCCTACCTATCCTAACGTTGAATATCCTTTCCCATTTAACCCGCCCTACATTTTAAGGCTTAACCCCGTTGGTTGCTATATGCGTACCTTTGAGGCGGAAGATTTTGAGCGCGCAATCCTTCACTTTGAAGGCGTTGATAATGCCTTTTACGTATATCTTAACGGCGAATTTGTAGGCTTTTCAAAGGGCTCACGTTTGCCTGCTGAGTTTGACATTACTAAAAATCTTAAAAAAGGCGAAAACATCTTAAAGGTAATTGTTTATACGTATTCAGATGCCTCGTATCTTGAAAATCAGGATATGCTTATGGCAAGCGGTATTTTTAGGGATGTATATATTATCTATTCAAAAAAGACCGCACTTTGGGATTGGGAAATTATTACCGATGATAAAAAGCTTTCAGTAAAAGCAACGCTTTTTGATAAGGCTGATGCCTTGGCAAGGTTCACTTTTGACGGAACAGTTTACGAAGTTCCCTTTGTTGGTGGCATTGCTGAACTTAACCTTGAACCTGAAAATGTTAGAACGTGGAATGCGGAATTCCCCAATCTTTATGACCTTACTTTAGAGATTGTTGAAAATGGTGAAACTGTTGAAGTACACTCAAAGCGCGTTGGCTTTGTAACAAGTGTTGTTGAGGACAGACAGTTTAAGGTTAATGGTACGTCTGTGTTGATAAGGGGTATTAACCGCCACGAAAACAATGCTGAAAACGGTAGATATCTTACAGTTGAACAGATTAGACGCGACCTTGAGCTTATTAAAAGCAATAATATAAACGCAATCCGTTGCGCCCACTATCCCAACAACCCTGCTTTCTATGAGTTCTGCTCAGAGCTTGGTATTTACGTTATGGATGAGGGCGATATTGAAAGCCACGGCTGCGGCATTACGGGCGATCAGGGCTTCTTAAATAAAACACCTTCATGGAGCAAGGCTTTTATGGACAGAACCGTTCGTATGGTTGAAAGAGATAAAAACGAAACTTGTATTGTTATTTGGTCTCTTGGTAATGAAATGGGCGCAGGTGAAAACAGCGAAGCATGCGCGGAGTATGTCCGTCAGCGCAAGGATAAAAAGCCCGTGCAGTATGCTACATTGCCTGAAAATAGGGGCAAGCGTCCCTTTATCGGCAACGGTTACTGTAACGTTAACAGGCTTCAACGTGTTCTTGATACTGCTGATGATACTGAACAACCTCTTTGCCTTATTGAATATGCCCACGCAATGGGTAACAGCCCCGGAAATATGCAGGTAATTTGGGATTACGTTTTAGATCACCCGCGCTATTGCGGTGGCTACGTTTGGGAGTTCAGAAGCCACGGCATGAAGCGTGTAAATGAGGATGGCAGTATTGATTATCTCTATGGTGGCGACTTCCACGATGATAACCATTGGTCAAACTTCACCCTTGACGGCTTCTGCACCTCTGATGGCACACCTAAGCCTACGTTCCTTGAATTAAAGTATATTTATACGCCCGTTCGCATTCAGCTTGATGGCGAAAAGCTTACCTTTACCAACCTTCAGGATTTCTCTGATTTGTCAGCACTTAGAATTGAATACGAGATTATCTCTGACGGTGTAAGTGCAAAGAAAGAAAATATTGAAATTAACCTTCAGCCTAAGGAAAAGGCAACGGTTGATTTTAAGCCTTATTATGATGGCGTTGATAATTTTGTAACCTTCCGCGTGTATAAGGGTGATGAGGTTCTTGCATTAAAGCAGTTTGAGCTTTTAAGCACTAAGGAAAAGGAAGATTTTGTTAAAACTGCTTTTAACGGTAACTTTACTATGGATGCTGATAAGGTTAAGGTTGCAGGCGAAAACTTTACTGTTCTTTTTGAAAACGGTGTGCCCGTTAAGTATGAAAAGGCAGGCAAAACTTACTTTAGTGAGCCTATGAAGTTTGTTACACACCGCGCTGAAACGGATAATGACGGTATCGTAAAGCTTTATCCGCGTTGGATAGAATCATGGGAAAATTCAAGACTTCAAAAGATGGCATACTTCAACCTTAAAACTGACGTTCAGAAAACTGAAAATGCAATAAAGGTTATTACAGAAGGCGCACTTACACAAGACCATTGCTATATGGGCTTCAATATTAAAAATGAATATACAATATATAATGATGGTCTTTTGGTTTATAATATGGATGTTGCACCCTTTGGTGATATGCCCATTCCTCCAGGATTCGGCTCAGCCGGCGCTGACGACCCCTTAACACCAAGACTTCCGCGCTTTGGCGTTTGCTTTAAGCTTTCAAAGGATTTTGAAACCGTTAAGTGGTACGGCAGAGGTGAAGATCATTCATATGAGGATACCAAGGAAGCCGCACCTGTTGGCATCTATGAATTACCCATTACAAAAATGAACTTTATGTATGACGTGCCTCAGGAAACGGGAAAT
>JAZOMK010000130.1:0-2083 GCA_045653985.1 Clostridia bacterium
TGAAAACGAGGGCGCTTACAAATACGTAAGTAACCGAGTTTGGACACCCCTTGCAACACAGGAAACAAAAGCCTGCAAAATATTTTTGTAGGCTTTTGTGTTTGTGCGGCTTATTGTCGCCCGCTATTATTTATTGATAAACTGCTTAATCTCTGCAACCATTGTATACTTTGTTACTGCGCCATCCTTAACTTCAACTAAAGTAGGTGCTTGCTTAATGCCTAAGCCTTGTGTAAGCTCAACGTTTTCGTGTGCATAAAGCTTGGTATAAGCAATATTTGCCTTTGTTAAAAGTGTTTCAGCAATTTTGCAGTTGGGGCAGGTTGCTGAAGCAAAAAGGTAAATGCCATCAGCAAGTGCGCTTGACTTTTCTTCACAGCAGCAGCAAGCTTCTTCAGCCTTGGGGCCTTCATGTGTAAGCTTTGAAGTTGCAATGTTGTAGGTCTTTCTTTCCTTATATTCCTGGCTCTTACCATCGTTCCAGTTCTTAACGGGGCGATAGTAACCTGTAATACGGCTGTAAACTTCAGTTTCTTCACCGCAGTGAGGGCAAGCATACTTTTCGCCTGAAATGTAGCCATGCTCACGGCATACTGAATATGTAGGTGAAAGTGTGTAATAAGGAAGTCTGTAATTTTCAGCAATCTTTCTGATAATGTTTGCGGCAGCCTTCCAATCAGGAAGCTTCTCGCCTAAGAAAGCATGGAAAACTGTACCTGATGTATAAAGCGTCTGTAATTCATCCTGAATATCAAGTGCTGTAAAGATATCGTCAGTATAACCAACGGGAAGGTGTGATGAGTTGGTGTAGTAGGGTGTTTCAGCATCAGAAGCGCAGATGATGTCGGGATAGTGCTTTCTGTCATGCTTTGCAAGACGATATGATGTTGATTCAGCAGGTGTTGCTTCAAGGTTATAAAGGTCGCCATACATTTCCTGATAATCAGAAAGTCTTTCGCGCATATGGTTAAGTACATCCTGGGTAAACTTCTGGGTTTCCTTATGTGTCATATCTTTCTTGGTCCACTTTGCGTTAAGACCTGCTTCGTTCATACCAACTAAGCCGATTGTTGAGAAGTGGTTGTTAAATGTGCCAAGATATCTCTTTGTATAGGGATATAAGCCTTCTTCAAGGAGACGGGTAATAACAGTTCTCTTAACTTTAAGTGAACGTGCGGCAATATCCATCATGTGATCAAGGCGCTTATAGAAATCATCCTCGTCCTTTGCAAGGTAAGCGATTCTTGGGATGTTGATTGTTACAACACCAACTGAACCGGTTGATTCACCGCTACCGAAGAAGCCGCCTGACTTTTTACGAAGCTCACGAAGGTCAAGACGAAGTCTGCAGCACATTGAACGAACATCAGAAGGTTCCATATCTGAGTTAATGTAGTTTGAGAAGTAAGGTGTGCCGTATTTAGCAGTCATCTCAAACAAAAGCTTGTTATTTTCTGTTTCTGACCAATCGAAGTTTCTTGTAATTGAATATGTGGGGATAGGATACTGGAAGCCTCTGCCGTTAGCATCGCCCTCAACCATGATTTCGATGAATGCACGGTTTACCATATCCATTTCTTTCTTACAATCCTTATACTTAAAGTCAACTTCCTTGCCGCCAACGATTGCGTTAAGTTCTGCAAGGTCAACAGGAACTGTCCAGTCAAGTGTAATATTTGTAAAGGGTGATTGTGTACCCCAACGTGAAGGTGTATTTACACCGTAAATAAATGACTGTATGCACTGTTTAACTTCTTTATATGAAAGATTATCAATTTTAACAAAGGGTGCAAGGTAGGTATCAAAGCTTGAGAATGCCTGTGCGCCTGCCCATTCATTCTGCATGATGCCAAGGAAGTTGACCATCTGGTTGCACAGCGTAGCTAAGTGCTTTGCGGGAGCGGAGGTGATCTTACCGGTGGCACCGCCAAGGCCTTCCTGGATCAGCTGCTTGAGCGACCAACCGGCACAGTAACCGGTCAGCATTGCCAGATCGTGCAGATGGATATCGGCATTTCTGTGAGCACTTGCGATCTCGTCATCATAGATCTCAGAGAGCCAGTAGTTGGCAGTGATGGCGCCG
>JAZOMK010000131.1:0-1839 GCA_045653985.1 Clostridia bacterium
CCCGCCGGTCAGGGAATTACACACTGCCCTGAAACAAATAGATTATATAAAAAAAAAATTCAAATGTCAATACTTAAAGTGAAGCATAAGTGTAAAGTGAACCTAAAATTATTAAAGGCACGTTATCCTTTGCGGCTTCAATTTTTGCTTGCGTGTAGGCATCTTCAATAGTTGAAAAGGCTAAGGAGGATATGCCCTCATTTTCTAAGATATGGGCATACTCAGTTGCAGTTAATGCGCGGGGATTATCAGGCGTAATTGTAAAGGCTTTTTTTGCTATTTTTGATAATTCCTTGGCGATAAAATTATAGTCCTTATCCTTTAAAACACCAGTTAAAATATACACTTTATCAGTAAAATAGTTTAAGATGCTTTCAACTGATGCGGTTATGCCCTGGGGGTTGTGGGCGCCATCAAAGATAACCAAAGGCGATTTATTTAAAATTTCAAATCTGCCAATCCATTTAACTGCGGAAAGACCTTTTAAAATTGAATTTTCGCAGATGTTAAAGCCCTTTTGTTTTAAAATATCAATGGCGGTTAATACGCTTGATGCGTTTTCGGGCTGATACTTGCCTAAAAGGGGAATATATAGATTTTTGCGCGTTGAAAAATCAAAAACAGTGCCATTTAAGGTCATTTCGCGTATGCTTAAAAGGGAGTAATCAACTGTATAAAAATCGTTGTTTTCTGCGTGCTTGGCAATTACCTTTTCAGCACTTTTATCCTTGCCGCCGTAAAGTACGGGTGCGTTTTTAATAATGCCTGCCTTTTCCGTTGCGATTTTTTCAACCGTATCGCCTAAAAACTGTGTGTGGTCAAGGGCGATTCCCGTTATAACCGACAGAATAGGCGTTGTGATTATGTTGGTAGAATCAAGGCGACCGCCCATACCTGCCTCCAAAACAACAATATCACAGTTGTGCCTTTTAAAATAAACAAAAGCGATGGCGGTGATAAGCTCAAACTCAGTTGGTTTATCGGTCATTTTATCGGCAAAAGGCTTAACGTAAGAGGTGATTTCGGCAAGCTCGTCTTCTGATATCATTTCGCCCATAATTTGCATACGCTCATTAAAAACTTTGATGTAGGGGGAAGTGAAAAGCCCCGTCTTATAGCCTGCTGCCCTTAAAATGCTTTCCGTCATTGCGCAAAATGAGCCTTTACCGTTTGTGCCTGCAACGTGTATAAATTTAAGGGAATCCTGCGGGTTGCCTAAGTATTCACATAATTCTTTTATGCGCTCTAAACCGGGCTTGCAAAAAGTCCAATTTATGGAATGTATATAGTCAAGTGCTTCGGAATAATTCATTTTAACGTCTCCGTTATCTTAATAAATGATTTGTTTTTAAACAAAAAGTATAATATAAGGGTATCAATGGCAGTCATAATAATATAATTCAGGCTTCGCCATAAGAAAAGCACGTAATATGGTGTTTGGTAAAGTATTTGCAAACCGAAGGTTTTAACTACAACCGAGCCTATGAAGTTGGCAAAAAGTACCGACAAAAGCACCTTTACAATCAATGGTGTGTTTTTTAAAAGCTTAAAGGAAAGTCCACTTAATGCGCCGATAATAACTGCACCCAAAGTAATTATAAGGTTAATATCGTAACCCATTAAAATACTGCCCAATAAGTCAGCCACCATGCCGACAAGGGCGCCCCAGATAGGCCCGAAGATAAAGCCTGCAAGGAAAAGAGGAGTGTTTTCAAAGCCAAAGCGCATAAAGGTGCTTAAATTCAATGACAAAAATTTGCCGAAAACAATGCTTAAAGCAACAAAAAGCGCACAGGCAACAAGCGTCTTTGATTTAAAATTTTTCATAAAAAAATCTCC